>CBIHRH010000402.1:0-5283 GCA_966212365.1 uncultured Emticicia sp.
ACTAATGCCAACCGGAGGTGGTAAATCTATCTGCTTCCAGGTGCCAGCAATGGTCTTAGATGGGATAACATTAGTTATTTCACCTTTAATAGCCTTGATGAAAGATCAGGTACAAGCCTTGCAGGCGAATGGTATTCCGGCGGCTTTCATTAACAGCACCTTATCTGCCAATGAGCAGAGAGAGATAGAAACACAATGTCGCACCGGTGCATTGAAATTACTTTATATTTCTCCTGAGAAACTATTAACCCCAAACTATCTCGAATTTGTAAAAACACTGCAGGTATCATTGATCGCCATTGATGAATCGCATTGCGTTTCGACATGGGGGCACGATTTCAGACCAGAGTACACCCAATTATATGTATTGAAGGAAGCATTTCCTGATATACCTATGGTGGCTCTTACGGCTACTGCAGATAGGGTTACAAGAAAAGATATCTTAAAGCAATTAGGTGTACCTGATGCCAAGGTATTCATTTCTTCTTTTGACAGACCTAATCTTAAGCTATCAGTATCCCCAGGCCGTAATCGACTGAAGGTAATTCATCAATTTATTGCGCAACGTCCGAAAGACTCAGGAATTATCTATTGTCTGAGCCGTAAAAATACGGAAGAAGTAGCGGAGGGATTACGAAAATTGGGCATTACAGCTATGCACTATCATGCGGGAGTTGATGCACAAACCCGTTCGGAAGTACAGGATGCTTTTATAAAAGATGAGATTCAGGTAATAGTAGCGACCATAGCATTTGGTATGGGTATTGATAAATCGAACGTGCGATTTGTAATACATTACAGTTTACCTTCAAATGTAGAGAGCTTTTATCAGGAAATAGGACGTGCAGGTAGAGATGGTATGCCATCAGACACTTTACTATTTTATAGTTTTGCCGATATTGTTACCCGAAAAGAGATGATAGACAAGTCAGAGTTACCGCCGGAAATGAAGGAGGTGCAATTAGCCAAACTCGACCGGATGAAACAGTATGCAGAATCCGAAATTTGCCGGAGACGAGTATTGCTAAGCTATTTTAATGAAGATGCCCAGAATGATTGTGGAAACTGCGATGTATGTCAGAATCCACCGGTGAAGTTTGATGCGACTATTTTTGCTCAAAAAGCTTTATCTGCTATTGCCCGTGCTGAGGAGAAAGTAGCTATGGGTTTATTGATAGATATTTTGAGAGGAGCTCAGAACCGGAATGTTTTTGAGCATAATTATCAAAAGCTCAAAACTTTTGGTGTAGGAAAAGAACTAAGATATGAAGAATGGGCTGATTATATCACGCAAATGCTTAATTCCGGCATTATTGATATTGCCTATGACGAACGACACTCTTTGAAACTAAATACATTATCATGGCAGGTTTTAAAAAGTACGAAAAAGGTTGACCTGGTGAAGTTTGAGCCTTATGAAGTGAAGAAAGCCCGTCAGGAGGAAGAGGCGCCGAAGGAGAAATCGAAGAAAGAGGTTATCAAAGATGCTTTGTTTGAAAAACTCAGGATATTACGCAAGAAAATTGCAGACGAATTGAAACTTCCTCCGTTTGTGGTGTTCTCTGATGCTACACTATCTGACATGGCACAAAAAAAGCCTATCAATAAGATTCAGATGCTGGCTGTATCTGGTGTTGGTGAGCAGAAGTTTAAACAATTTGGAGAGCAATTTATCAATGAAATTCTGGACTTTGCCAGAGAAAATACTGAACCGGGTAAAACAAGAATTGTGAAAGGGTTTACTTACATTGAAACCTTAGACCTTTATAACAAGGGTTTATCAATTGAAGATATTGCCCAAAGAAGAAACCTTAGTCCGGTAACCATTATCAGCCATTTGGTAAAACTTCGGGAAGAGGGTAATGATATTGATTTGAGAGATCTGATACCAAGCTACGAATATAACCAGATTATAGCCTCAGCAGTGCGCTTAAACATGCAGAAAGGTGATGCTTTGAAACCCTTGTTTGATGATTTAGAGGGATTATATGATTATGGGAAATTAAGGATTGCATTGGCATTATGGGAAGGGCAATAAAGAAATCCTCCTTTCAAAATCAATTGAAAGGAGGATATAATTTTAAATTAATACCACGAAACTAAATGCCCAGAAAAAAACGGATAATCAATTTTTAAAGTACCCCAGGTGGGAGCATTCTGAATATTAATGTTTATCCTGACTCTAGTATCTTTTGGTAAATTTAGGATTTTAGATAAATGAATATAGTTCTCTCCTGAGTTATCGCCAACAGGAAAAACAAAATGATAACTTTGAAAAGAATTATCTGTAGTTTTAGTGAGACGCAGGGTAATTTGAGTTGATGGTGTAGGAGAAAAACTTGAAAGGTCGAGTTTTGCATCAAAGTTAATCTCATAAATACCATTATCCGGTGCGACAAAGGTATTAGGGTTTGTTGGTGATGTTTCCAGGTTGAAACTATTTGTCAAATCGAAATCTCTGTATTTAAAAGTAACCACTTCAAATTCTGATCTTACAGTTTGCACATCGGTACTATACACCCAAAAGGCAGGTGTTATACGAGCTGCGGTTCCATTTTCGGGATCTATCCATGCAGTGCCATTACAATACAATATTTTATTCTGATTGGTATTGAAAACCACCTTACCTTTGTCGGCAACCGTACAGGCAGGGTTGGAAGCTACCTTCGGTAATTGAAAAGTATTTGGTTGTAAAGTTACAGATTGACCAAATGTATTGATGTGAGAAATTATGTAAAAAACTATACAAAGTGTTTGTCTGAGGATTTTCATAGCTGAATTTTTCCTCAAAAGAACCAGATAAAATAATTAAAGTCAATCACGGTTCACCGTGATTTTTGAAAGCTATTGCTGAAGTTTTAGATTAATTGTTCTTCTAATAAATCGAACTCTGTTAAATCTTCTAAAGTATATATGCCCCAAGGTTTTTCAGTATCAACAGTTAGTATGATTCGCCCATTAGAATCTTCCCATCGTCTTACAATTTCGCACGCAACCACTCCTTCTATTGGGTAATCACTATTTTCATCTAAATCCTCTAGTGATAAAACTGGCACTTTATCAATAACAATATGCTCCTTATTCCAAGCGTCTTTGAATCTGACCTCTATAAAACCTGGCTGGTCACTACTCACAAATCTGGTAATTGTTACTTTAAATACAATTTTCATACTTTTTTATAAAGTTCAATCTTTCTCCCGTCTGGGTCTGTTACAATAGCAATCACACCAAAATCTGTTTGTTTGGGTTCTGATAGCCCTTGACTCATTAAAGTCGCCAAGGTTTCTTCAAAATTATCTATCTCAAAACCTAATCGTAAATGTGTTTCCACTTCACTTTGATTTTTCGCAAGAGGATAGATTTCAAAAATTAATCCATCTATATCTGCAGAATAATGATAAGGTGAAATACCGTGTTTGTGATAATTAAAAGTTAAGCCAAATAAACTATAAAATTCCGCTAATTTTTGAGGCTCTGCAGTTCGGATGACTATCAGCTTGATTTTCATTGTAAATCTTAATTATGGTATTCTCGCACTCTTTGGTCTATCTTTTAGTTGGCTAACCAACTTATCTATATTCCGTTGCAAAGTTTCTTCAGTTTTTATATAGAAGAGGTATTTAAGAATATCTTTCTTACGAGAAGCAGTCAGACTTTCAAAGGCAATTTCTAAGTCATTTTCAAGCAAAGCATTTAACAATAATTTAGGCATTGGGTATCTTTTATCCTCTTCTACATCATCCTGCTCTATCATAAATTCAGCCACTTCTCCTAAAGCAGTCTTCCCTCCTTTCATCATAACCGCATTCACAAAAAGACGATAAGGCGCATTTTTGACAGGCACTAAAGTTTGTGTAAAATAAAAGCCATTTATCTGTCCTTTGATTTTAATATACCCTTTTTGCTTCTGTAATTGCGTTGTAATTTCATTTGGAACATCAACAACCCAGTTGATTCCGGTCGGATAGATTTTTGCTTGGAAAGAATATGTCATTTAAATCAAGTAAAATTACAAATCACCTGCAAAATAATAAACTTATCAATATCACCTATACCCCTCAGCCTGCAAATAAAACAATTCGGCATATCTCCCATTCTTAGACAATAACTCTTCATGGCTGCCTATCTCTAATAATTCTCCTTTGTCTAATACCAGAATGCGGTCAGCCATTCTCACTGTTGAGAATCTATGCGAGATGAGAACTGCTGTTTTACCCTTAGTCAATTCGGCAAAACGACGGAATACTTCATATTCGGCACGGGCATCCAGCGCAGCTGTTGGTTCATCAAGAATAATGACATTTGCTTCTCGCAAGTATGCTCTAGCCAATGCAACTTTCTGCCATTCACCGCCTGATAGTTCTACACCTTTAGCGAAGCGCCTACCCAATGGTTGACCGTATTTGAGTGGTAATTTTTCAATGACAGTATCAGCCAGACTTTGTTCTGCAGCTCTCTCTAAATGGTTTTGGTTGTTTATTAAATCAATGCCTCCTACAGCAATATTATCTCCTGCTGTAAACTGAAAACGCTGAAAGTCCTGAAAAATAACCCCTATTTGTTGACGCAGTTCGGTCAAATCATATTCTTTCAAATCATGACCATCCAATAATATCCTACCCTCATCAGGGTCATAGAGACGAGCCAGTAGTTTAACTAACGTCGTTTTGCCTGAACCATTCTCTCCTACCAATGCCAATTTCTCTCCAACTTTTAAAGTAAAACTTAAATGCCTGTTAGCCCATCGTTCTGAGTTCGGGTATTTAAATCCTACATTTTCAAAGGTAAAGCCTTCTTGTATAGGATTCGGAATGGGTCTTGGTTTTGCAGGTGAAATGATAGATGGGGTGATTTTATAGAAATCAAATAAATCGTTCAAATATAATGCTCCCTGTGAAATACTGTTAAAACGCCCTAAAATGCTTTCAAGTAAAGATTGTAGTTGTCTGAATGAACCTGTCAGGAAAGTAAGGCTACCTATGCTTACTACGCCTTTTACAGTTTCAAAAACAATAATACTATATGCTGAAAAATATCCGATCGTACCAATAGCCACTAAAAGACTACCCCAAGAGGCCCTTTGGATAGACAACTTCTTGTTTTCCTTGAAATAACGTCCTGATAAGTTCCGAAAACGCTCAATCAGAAAACCCGACAGACCAAATAGCTTTACTTCTTTCGCCGTTTCATCGCTTGCGCCAATATATCGGTAATAATCCAATTCACGTCTCTGGGGTGTCCATCCTCTTTGTAATGAGTAACTTCGGGCATTGAAGTGTAACT
>CBIHRH010000403.1:0-5271 GCA_966212365.1 uncultured Emticicia sp.
ATTTGATTATATTGTTCCAATGTTTTATGAGCATATAATTTGATAATTTCCTCTTTTTGAGTCTCAATTTCATCATTCAATTGAACAATTAACACTTTTGCTTCTTTCCAATTATATTTTTTTCCGTCAAAATCAAAGGTTTTTATTTTTATATTTCCATTTGCTATTTCTTCCAAAATTCTTCTATCATCCAGATTAAAATAATAACTATCTATTAATTTTCGATTTTTTCTGTTGAATATCTTTTCAATATTAAATTCTAGAACTTCCTCATCCAATTTTGAAATATCACACTCAAAAAGGTATCTTTCATCAAAGAAATGATTAAATACGTCTGGAAAACTATTTTTCTTTTTGCGCTTATCAATGCTTTCAAGAAAAAAAACTTCATTAATAAACTCTATTGCGTTTTCCTCATCTTCCTTAATTTTTCCATAAAATGCTGAGGTTTGCTCCTTTTGAACTTTTTCAGGATTCTCAAATAAAAGCCAAGGAGAAGCATCATTAATTTCAGCTAAAACCTGAACATTATTTATATTTTCCTCTCTTTCTTTCTGTTCAGGATGTGTTAACCACTCTTTAAAATACAATCTACTTTTAAGTGCGTTATCTTCAATTATATCATCATTTAATACCGGGAGATTTCGGTTTAAAATTAACTTTTTATTTTTGGCCATATAAGCTATCATTGCCAAATGCTTCTCAAAAATATTACCAGTTATTTTTTTTTGTTTTAACAAAGA
The DNA here is from genome assembly GCA_966212365.1 of uncultured Emticicia sp. Taxonomy (GTDB): domain Bacteria; phylum Bacteroidota; class Bacteroidia; order Cytophagales; family Spirosomataceae; genus Emticicia. The sequence goes on from CBIHRH010000403.1 coordinate 744, forward strand.
ATTCAAATGTTCAATGGTTTGATTATAGGCTTCATTACCAAAACTAACTCTACGTAGAGCCGATATTGTAGCAGTATTGCCAGCAACACTTAACGCAACTAGGTCAGCATTATATTCCATCTCCCTAGACAGTTCGATATAATATCTACTAATCAATTTATAGGCCTCTCCTAATAGAGTACGAATACTATTTAGTATAAATCTAACTCCGCCAGCAACCAAACCTAAGATTCCTCTGTGTTCAGCCACTTTATAAAGAAGTAAATCAAAATCGTCATATTCATAAATCCTATTGTAAATAGCCCGGTTTAGAATATAAACATAGCTTCCTATTCTCATAGTTCTCTGAGAAATATGACCAAGTTCATGCGCCAGCACAGCTTTAAACTCACTTATATTGATACAATTGACCAAACCCAGACCAATTACTAAGTTTTTTTGGATTGGAAAAACCAAGCTCCAAAAACTTGAATTATAAAAAACTGCCGCATTAACATCCGCGGAGAGGAAAACCCTTTTAGGATAGGAAGACTTCACCTCTTTAACCAAATGATGGATAAAATCAAATAGGCGCGGGTGTTCTTTAGCTGTAATCTCTACTCCTATGGTATTTCTATTCTCTTTGATTGGAAAAAAGAATTTCAAAAGAAACGAAGGAAACAGAATACCTATAAAAAAAACAATTCCACCTAAAGTAGATGTTATCCAATTACTCCGAATGTCCATTATCGCTTTACTTACATTCAGACAAATGCCAAACAAACCAAATGATATTAGAATAAGAAATAGATAGAATATATAAAACAATACAATTGCCAAAAGAACCTTTATTGACTTTCTAACGAAATTTTTTGAGGGATTTAAGAAAGAATAATCAGCAATTTGCGGTTGAGGAGGGTAGAAATCCTTCATATTTTAGTCACTTAGGTTTTCTTTTAAAAATAGCAAACTATAGACCATTACATAAATATATACCGAAAAAGCCCGTTTCAAGCCATTCACTTAAAACAGGCCTTTTAGGTTATTAGCTTTTACTTTTACTCCTCCACATTCATCGTTCGCTTATCCAAATGTTCATCCAGAGTCAGGCGGTCGATGCCTTTTTCCAACCAATCAGGGGCTGGTTTGCCTTTTAGGTGATAGTCGAAGAATTCCATCATGCGCACTGCATAATCTTTACGATTAGGCAATTTAGCCAGACCATGGTTCTCTCCTTTGTACTGTATCAATACCACAGGCTTTTTCAAACGGCGAAGTGCATTATAATATTCGATACCTTGCGTAAAGTCTACCGCACCATCGGCATCATTATGCAACATCAATAAAGGCGTATTTACCTTCTTTACATGATATAGCGGTGAGTTACGGTTATAGGCCTCCCAGTTTTCCCAGGGTGGTAATAAGCGGCCTTGTGAGGCTTCGAAGATAGCTCCATTAGATGAACCACTATTTTTATAAATCAGATTATACATTGAAATCATATCGGTCAATGGCGCGCCTGCCGCTGCGGCTTTGAATATATTGGTCTGGGTAATGAGGAAACTGGTCTGATAACCTCCCCAGCTATGCCCGTGAATACCAATTTTGGTTTCGTCAATCACACCTGTTTTAATAGCTGCTTTCACACCCGGAAGCACACACCAAACTGCCGACATACCCGGGTCGTTCAACTTATAAACAATGTCCGGAATAAATACGGCATATCCATTAGAAGTGTATACACCAGGGTTCCAACCCGTACCCGAATAACCAGGATTTGCAAAATTGTGCAGGGTTTGAGATAGTTTTTCATAATAATATACGATTGTAGGATACTTTTTACCTGCTTCGTAGCCTGCTGGTAAGAATAAAGCCCCTTGTAATTTATCACCCTTATCGCTTTTATAATCTATCAGCCTTACTGATGGAGACCAGGCATATTTTTCGAACGATGGTGTATTCTGAGTTAGCTTCTGCCCATTTTCTAAATTGATCTGATTTGTCAGATAATACTCCGGCGAGGTTTTGAAAGTCTGACGGGTATAAACAAAGGCATTGGTATTTTTAGCTTTAGACAAGCTGCCAACAGAGGTATCCTCCCAAAGTAAACTTTTCGTTTGTCCGTTTTGCAGAGCTACAAAACCGCTTTTCTTCGTCCACTCTCCATAAGTTTTGAAGTACTGTGTTTTAGCTAAATCAATACCTTTTTCTTCGGGGTCAAGCACATAGCGGTTCTGGTAACGGATTTGATCAGTTTTACCATTCTTTGTTAAATTCTGTGGAGTAGCAGAGCCATCAGCCGATAATTGCCAGATGTCCCAACCATCACTTACCAATATTTGGCGGCTATCGCTCGTCCATCCAATTACCGGATACGGTGGTTTACGCACATTATGGTCGTCTTCCACATCAACAAAAGAAGTACCTGATTTGTCTGAAATATTACGCGAAGTCTGGCTGGTTAAATCAAATACTATCCAGTTGCCATCTTTCCAGTATAAGAATTTTGTACCATCAGGCGAAGGACTCGGATTCGCATAGAAATCAGGAATATAGTGTTTTTCTATCACCTTGCTACGTTTTCCGGTCTTCAAATCAACGATATATATATCACTATAACTTTGTCCATCCAAGTTATTATCTAATTCATAATTAGTAATATCCTGCCCGATACCATACAATTGTTTAGGCGCAATACTCAGGTTTCTAAGCGTACTATCTGTCAGTCTTAAGAACTTTTTGCTGCTTACATCATAATTGGCCACAAAACTGAAATTCTTGTCTTGGGTCTCCTGCACCTGTTGACGAGACTGCAAGCGTTTATCCTGCCAATGCCAGATAGTCATCTGTGGTTTTTCTTTATCTGCATAAGACTCAGCAGCTAGTTTCTTAGTTGAGTCTGTTTTTACCTTCGCAATGGCTTTGGTTAAATCGTCAATCGTTTTAATGCTGGTATCCGCCTTTATTTTGGCCAGTTTTTCAGCATCAGTACTCTCTTTTCTCGTTGTATCTTTCTTGGCTTCAGCTTTTGGTGTTTCCTTTTTAGCCAATTCTGTTTTGGTAATACCAAAGAACAAACGGCCTAAGTCTTCTGACCAATAAGGGGTTCTGTTAGCACTAATCGTCATGCCTTTCGGGAAAGCCGTTGAGTCTTTTTTAGGTTCGTAAATACTTAGTTCCGGCACAGCACTAAAGTTCTTCACCCCTACTACACTATTCAATTCGGTTTTGTACTTTTCATCTTTGGTGCCTTTCAATAGAGCCAGGCCATCGCCTTTTTCTGTCCAGTTCAATGATTTGTAAGAGGCCTTATCATTGTCCAGAATCATCACTACGCTGGTATTCATGTTACGTACCCATAAGCCATTACCTGCTTTTTCGGCTGCATCAACCGTCAGGGCCAGCCAGTCTCCTTGTTTATTGAAAGAAAATTCCGAAATATTCCCGATGTTCTGGGTTTTACCAGATGCTAAGTCATATAGCAATAAATCTGAACCTTTCGGGCCATCAGCATTCGGGCCACTTGGGGCATTAGCAGGAGTTAACTGTAAGGCTAATACCGAAGATTTCTCACCATTGAAGGCAAAAGATTTTACTCTTTCAAATTCGGTTTTCTTTTTATTGGCCAGGTTAATCAGAAATACTTTTTCAGGGATTGGTTTACCACCCGGTTTAGCGGCAGCTTTCTTGTCTTTGTCTTTTGGATAAACCTTGAAGGCAAACCATCTGGCATCGTCGGAGAAATTCATTGAGAAGAACGTATTTGATCCAATCGGGTATTTGATTTTGGTTGTGTCACTGGTTTTTCTAAGAATCAATTCCGCGTCCCCTTCATTAGGGTTCAGTACATAAGCAAACCATGCACCATCGGATGATAGTTGCGTGCCTCCAAAAGCAGGGATAGCTTTCCATGAGGCAACGTCTTTCCAGGTAAGTGGTGGTTTGGGGTTGTCTTGTGCCAATGCCGCAAGGGAGCAGAATAGTAGATAGGTGATGAAGTATTTTTTCATTGAGTAAAGATGGTATTGTTAGTTTTTATAAAATTATAACAAATTCTAGCGTTAATATATTAATTTACACTAAAAACTAATTATTTTCTTCATTCCCATTTACAAAAGTTTTTATAATTTCAGCTTTTTGTTCTAATTGCCCAGTTTTAAACTCAATAAAAAAACCATAATCATACCTTAGTTCGTTGCCATATTTATTACTTGCGTACGCTTCCAACTTTATCTCATCATACTGATTAAGAATATCACCACAGGATTCTTTTTTTGCCTCAAAAACGCACAGATTTTCGCTGCCGTTTCCCCTTTTGTGGATAATTATATCTGGGAGAACAGATTTTTCGATAATTTGCTCCCTATCGTTGTTTATCCTCAAATGTTCTTTCATTTTTTTTGTAAGCTCATCCTTTAGTATATTTATCCTTTTTTCATTTTTAATATCGCTAACATTCCTATTATATTCACAGTCAACATTATATCCTAAAAATAATGGTTGTAAATACTCGGCTAATTTATGCGTTATGCATCTCTCGCTTAAGTCG
>CBIHRH010000404.1:0-5268 GCA_966212365.1 uncultured Emticicia sp.
CATGAGATGTTAGAGGTAGTAGTGATTGATGGCAAGGCACGTGGTATCATAGCCCGTAACCTGATTACCGGAGAATTAGAACGTCATTTCGGACATGCCGTGTTACTATGTACTGGTGGTTATGGTAACGTTTTCTATCTATCAACTAATGCGATGGGGAGTAACGTAACCGCAGCCTGGAAAGCACACAAACAAGGAGCATACTTTGGCAACCCATGTTTCACGCAAATTCACCCGACCTGTATTCCGGTATCGGGCGATCACCAATCGAAACTGACTTTGATGTCAGAATCATTGCGTAATGATGGTCGTATCTGGGTTCCTAAACAAAAAGACGATAAACGCGCTGCGAATGATATTCCGGAAGCGGAAAGAGATTATTACTTAGAGCGTCGTTACCCTGCCTTTGGTAACCTTGTACCTCGTGATATTGCTTCACGTGCCGCTAAAGAGCGTTGTGATGCAGGATATGGTGTAGGTACTTCTAAAATGGCAGTATATCTTGATTATGCTTCGGCGATCGACCGTTACGGTAAAATCGAAGCCAATAAAAAAGGTATGCACAACCCTTCAAAAGAAGAGATAATCGTGATGGGTAAGGCCGTAGTAAAAGAAAAATACGGTAACTTATTCGATATGTATAAACAGATTACAGGTGAAGACCCGTATGAAGTACCGATGCGTATTTATCCGGCAGTGCACTATACGATGGGTGGTCTTTGGGTGGATTATAATCTGATGACAACCGTGCCGGGCTTATATGCTTTGGGTGAAGCTAACTTCTCAGACCACGGCGCTAACCGCTTGGGTGCATCAGCCTTAATGCAAGGTCTGGCAGATGGTTACTTCGTGATTCCTTATACTATTGGTGCTTATCTTTCTGGTGAAATCCGTACGAAAGCGATTCCTACTGACCACCCTGCCTTTGTTGAAGCAGAAAACACTGTTAGAGAACGTATCACTAAATTTTTAACTATCAAGGGTAAACAATCTCCTGAATCATTCCACAAGCGTCTCGGCAAAATCATGTGGGATAAATGTGGAATGGCTCGTAACGAAAAAGGATTAAAAGAGGCTATTGAAGAGATCCGTGCCTTGAAAAAAGAATTCTGGTCTGATTTACGCGTAATGGGAGATGCTGATGAGTTTAATCCTGAACTGGATAAAGCCGGCCGTGTAGCTGACTTTATTGAATTAGGAGAACTGATGTGTATGGATGCCCTAAACAGAAAGGAATCTTGTGGTGGACACTTCCGCGAAGAATACCAAACCGAAGAAGGTGAGGCTATGCGTGATGATGAAAACTATATGTATGTGGCCGCATGGGAATATGAAGGCGATAGCAAATGGAACTTGAATAAAGAGCCGTTGGTATACGAGAATATCAAAATTGCGCAACGTAGTTATAAATAACCCCTTGCCCCGGCTGGGGTGATTATAAAATATTTAAAATTATGTCAGAAGGTAATATGAACCTCACACTGAAAGTGTGGAGACAAAAAAATGCAAAAGTTAAAGGTAGCCTTGAAACCTACCAGGTGAATGGTATCTCAGAAGATATGTCTTTTCTTGAAATGTTTGACGTACTGAACGAGCGTCTGGTTTCAGAAGAAAAAGAGCCTATCGCCTTTGACCATGATTGTCGTGAAGGTATCTGTGGTGCTTGTTCTATGTATATCAACGGCCGTCCTCATGGCCCGTTGGAAGCGGTTACTACCTGCCAGTTACATATGCGTAGCTTCAAAGATGGTGATACTATTGTGGTTGAGCCATGGAGAGCAACGGCATTTCCGGTTGTTAAAGACCTGGTAGTAGACAGAGCTGCTTTCGACCGTATTATTGCGGCTGGTGGATATGTTTCTGTAAATACAGGTAATGCTCAGGATGGTAACGCTATTCCGGTTCCAAAAGAAGAAGCTGATAAGGCATTCGCAGCGGCGGCTTGTATCGGTTGTGGTGCATGTGTGGCAGCTTGTAAAAATGCTTCAGCGATGCTTTTTGTATCAGCTAAGGTTTCTCAATTAGCGCTTTTACCACAAGGTCAACCAGAGCGTGAAGAAAGAGCCATTAAGATGGTAGCACAAATGGATGCAGAAGGATTCGGTAACTGTACTAATACTGGCGCTTGCGCTATTGAATGTCCGAAAGAGATTTCTCTTGAAAATATTGCCCGTTTGAATCGTGAGTATTTAGGTTCGAGTATTGCTTCGACGGTGGGTTAAGACCGGCCCCTAAGGGGGAGTTAAGGCACAAATTCGAGAATATTATATATGCAAACGCCTGTCATTATTGTAATGGCAGGCGTTTTTTGGTTTGTAAATTAATACTATTGAAGAAGTTCGCTTACTTGTATTTTGAAATCTTCTAAAACCGGAGAGGCTGAGCAAATATCTTCTCCCATACAAATTTTAACATCTTTAACCGAAGTATAAATCTCTACCATTGCTTCGTCAGGAAGAATTAGCCATACTACCTGCACGCCATGTTCGAAATATTCTTTTATTTTTTTCTTTACATCATTTATTTGATCATGCATCGAAATAACTTCTATGCAAAATGTTGGTATAGCTTCTTCTTCGCTTTCAATTTGTTCGTTACTAAAGTATGCCATATCAGGTCTTCTTAACTGTATGCCTGTTAGCATCACATCCTGTTCACAAATTAATTCATCACCATTCTGATGTGCTTGGGTGGTTAAGAAAAGTCTGTTTAATTTTTTAATTAGTTTCAAATGTTTCTTTTTCATTCCCGAAAATCTAATTAATTCTCCGTCATTCCACTCATACTTAAAGCCATCATTACTTTCCCACTCGATAAACTCAGCAAGCGTACGCGGCAAATTAGTTGATTCTGTAGCTCGTATCATAAATTTACTTTTTACTAGTCAAATATAAAAAAAACTACTATTCAATCCTATTTTAGTAATTATCTTTTACCTCACCCTTCGCAAACTTCTGTGCCATTACACTAGCAGCAATCAGCTGCAAAGCATGATATATCATCAATGGCAATAAAATAATACCTACAATATTACTTTGGGTGAATAGTACTTTCGACATGACTGTGCCATGCACTAATGACTTCTTCGAGCCACAAAACATCACGGTTATATTATCTGCTTTACTAAAGCCTAAAAGTCTGCTTATGGTATTCGTAATGAGTATCACTGTAAAGAATAAACCCAACAAGCCAGCCATTAATAAGATAAGCTCTATAAATGATAAATCTTTGAACAGATTCAAGGCAAAAGATTTACAGAATGAGGTATAGATAATCATCAGGATAACAGACTGGTCGAAGGTCTTTAAGGCTGTTTTGTATTTATCAGCAAACCAGCCTAAACGCTTATTGAGTAACATGCCTATAATTAAGGGTAAAAGCACTTGTAAACAAAGCTTGCCGATGATACTCCAGGCATCAAAATCACCCGTATCCGCTACGATGAATAACCCTACCCACAATGGTGTCATAAATAAGCCTACCAGACTTGAAATACTGGCATTAAAAATAGCTGCAGGAATATTACCATTAGCAATAGAAACCATCACTACCGACGAAGAAACTGTAGAGGGCAAAGCAGCCAGATAAAAGATACCTAACCAAAGCGTCTGATTGTCTTCAGCAAATAATGGCTTTACTAAAAGTGTAATGATTGGAAACAATACAAAGGTTGTCAACTGGATAACAACGTGCATCTTCCAGTTTGATAAGCCTTGTTTAAGTTTATCGGCACTTAGTTTCAGTCCATAGAAAAAGAAAATACCTGATACACCATAATTCGCTATTACTTCTAATGATACAGGCTCCTGCATTAATCCGAAAGACGGGAAATAATAGGCTAAAATTATCATGACGATGATGGCACCTAAAAACCAGTCGAGACCAATGCGTGAGAAGAATAGTCTTATTTTTTTCAGAATCATAGAAACGATTTTAAATTCCAATCAAAAGGTATATATTTGCCATTGTTTACAATTGGTAAACTACATAGAATATATATAAGTCTTTCTATTAACAATCACTATAAAGGGGTTTATGTTCAATGCAATTAAAAATAAAACCTTACTTGGCTATATGGAGAAATACCCTGAAGCAGAAGAAGCTTTAAAAAAATGGTATTACGAAATAAAAAGCTCTTATTTTAAAAATAGCAATGTATTAAAAGAAAGATATGGTAACGCTTCTATTATTGGTGATAATAGAGTTGTATTCAATATTAATGGCAACAAATATAGGCTGATCGTAAGAATAAATTATGATTTTAAGAATATCTTAATAAAATGGTTTGGTACTCATAAAGAATATGATAAAATCAATGCTGAGGAAGTTGAATATAGACCACAAAATAATTAATTAAAAAAGCAAAGCTATGATACAAAAAATAATAAAAACTGATGCTGAATATGACGCAGCTTTAGAAAGATTAGAAGAAATTTTTGATTCAAACCCAAATACAGCAGAAGGCGATGAGTTAGAATTATTAGTTTTGGTAATAAAAGAATACGAAGATAGGGTATACCCTATTCTTCCTCCTAATCCTATTGAAGCCCTGAAATTAACTATGGCAGAAAAAGGATTAAAATCTAAAGATTTAGTCCCTCTAATTGGCTCTAAAAGCTACGTATCGCAGATATTGAATCAAAAGAAGCCATTAACCGCTGATATAATGCGAACTTTACATAAAGTATTAGGCATTCCATCAGATATTCTTTTGGCGAGCTAGTTTTAAATTCCTCTAAACAAAAAGCCCTATAAACCAATTCGATTTATAGGGCTTAATAATATCAGAAAAGCTCTTATGCGTAAGTATTTAACATAACAGGCATAACAAGCATCAGGGTATCTTCATTATCTGTTTTTTCTACCGGAATAATCAAGCCCGCGCGGTTTGGTTGAGACATTTCCAGAGAGATATTCTTCACGCTCAGGTTATTCAACATTTCAATCAAAAACTTTGCGTTGAAGCCTATTTCAATTTCATCACCATCATATTCGCAGCTTAATTTTTCAGTCGCTTCGTTTGAATAATCCAAATCTTCGGCTGAGATTACTAATTCATTGGCCGATATTTTTAAGCGAATCTGATGCGTAGTTTTATTAGAGTAGATTGAAATACGTTTTAAAGTACTTAGTAATTCTGTGCGCTCAATCTTCAGTTTATTAGGGTTATTCTGCGGAATAACGTTTTCGTAATCAGGGAAACGTTCATCAATCAGGCGACAAATCATTTTGATATTACCGAAGCTAAAGAAGGCGTTTGAATTACTG
>CBIHRH010000405.1:0-5256 GCA_966212365.1 uncultured Emticicia sp.
ATGAAGCAGAGACTGATTTGCCAACCACTTATTCGAGTGCTTTATTGGTTGCTTCAAGGGCTCATAAAGCAACCGCTATAGCACTTAAAACCAGAGTAAATCTGACCAAAGGAGATTATACCAGCGTAGTTGCCGAAGCTAAAAAAATCGTGGCGGATACTTTAACTTTTCAATACTCATCAGGAAACTTAGTGCATAAACTAGAGGCAAATATTGCTACTGTTTTCTCAGGTTCTTATGTGGGTAACGAGATTTTATTGACTATACCGTATTTACTCCCTACTGAAGCACCAGGTTTGCAAAGTGCTCTCGCATCTAATTACCTGACACCCGTACTTTATCTGAATACAGACGCAATTGTTTCGAATGCTGTATTTTCTACTTCATCTACCGATGCCCGCAAAGGTTTACTTTCAACCAACGCTACCGGACAAAGATTGTTAAAGAAGTTTCCTAAAAATAGTGCACCGTTCAGCGACTATGTACCACTTGTAAGATATGCCGAAGTATTGTTGAACTACGCAGAAGCAGCCGCTCAGAATAACGATCTGGCTACGGCCAAGGCTCTTTTGCGCGCGGTAAGAAAGCGTTCAGATGCAGGTTTTATTTTTCAAACGGGCGTCAGTAACAAAGAAGAATTGATCAATACTATTCTTATTGAACGCAGAATTGAATTGTTAGGAGAAGGATTCCGCACACCTGACCTGCTTAGAAGAGTCCAGAAATTACCGGGTAAAATAGGAAATGCAGGAGTAGCCCCTGAGGTTTTACCTACTGGAAACAATTATGTATGGGCCGTTCCGAGTGGCGAATTGGCCTATAATAAACTGGCTCCAAAATAATTAATCTCATCCCCCATACTATTAATAACTTATTACTATGAAGATTAAAAAGTATAGTTTATTGGTTTTAATGCTCTCTGTGCAGTCTCTAGTTTGGGCACAGAAAAAAGAAACCGCTGATAAAATCCTTATCAATGGGAAAATCATTACGGTTGATAATAAAAATTCGATTGCTCAGGCAGTAGCCATTCACAACGGTAAAATTCTCGGTGTTGGCAGCAATGCACAGATTTTAAAACTGAAAGGCAATAACACTGAAGTAGTGGATTTGGGTGGCAAAACTGTTACCCCTGGTTTCATAGACGGACATAGCCACTTCATGAGTTTTGGCAGAGCCAATATGGCTAATCTGAACCCTCCTCCAGTGGGAAATGTGAGCAAAATAGCAGATATAGTAGTTGAACTGCAAAAATTTAAAGTTCAGAAAGGGATAAAAGATGGCGAGTGGATTCGTGGTTTTGGTTATGATTTTGATCAGTTGGAAGAAAAAAGACATCCGAATAAATGGGATTTAGATGCCGCTTTCCCTAACAATCCGGTAGCTATTACACACGTTTCGGGACATATGTCGGTAGCAAATTCTGCTGCTTTGAAATTAAGTGGGGTAGACAGTACTACCAAAGATCCGGCAGGTGGTATTATTGAAAGACGTGCTGGCTCAAACGAACCAACTGGCCTCTTACAGGAAAAAGCGTCAGGAGTTTTACGAGGTGGGGTCTGGAATAATCAACCTAAATCGTTAGATGAGCAACTGGCGCAATTAAAGGAACAACAGTTATACTATGCAAGCTTCGGGGTTACTACAGCACAGGATGGCAGTACAAGTTTTGAATCTTTAAAGCTACTGAAAGAAGCTGCACAAAGGAATGAATTGTTTATCGATATTGAAACTCTACCGTCTTACGGAATTGTAGATAAAGTAATTGGCAATCCTGAATTTAAATACGGGGTGCTTGAAAATCACTTGAAACTGAACGGGTTCAAATTTGTTTCGGATGGGTCGCCACAAGGCAAAACGGCCTATTTTGGCAGAGCCTATCTGACTGCCGTTCCCGGTTGTAATAATGATGAATGCCGTGGGTTTCCGGTAGTGACACAGGAGCAATTCAACGACGCAATCATTAAAGGGTTCAAAAACAATATCCAAACGTATGTGCATTGCAATGGTGATGCCGCCATTGATATGTATATCAAAGCGGTAGAAAATGCCAATAAAGTTTTAGGAACGACTAGCATTAACCGCCGTCCGGTAGTTATTCACTCACAGTTTGTACGACCAGACCAATTAGATAAGTATAAAGAATTAGGATTTCTTCCGGCACTTTTTACCAATCATGCATTCTTTTGGGGCGATGTACACGAACGTAATTTAGGATATGACCGTGCTAAGTTTCTAAGCCCTATAAAAACAGCTATCAAAAAAGGCATTATCGCAACCAACCATACAGATTTTGGTGTAACCCCAATCAACCAGTTATTTTTATTGTGGACTTCGGTAGAGCGCAAATCCCGCTCAGGAAAAGTAATCGGGCCAGAGGAAAGACTAACCCCAATAGAAGGGTTAAGAGCTATTACGATTAATGGCGCCTACGAGTATTTTGAAGAAAAAACGAAAGGTTCTATTGAGAAGGGAAAACTGGCGGATTTAGTTGTTTTATCAGATGACATCACTACTATCGAGCCCTCAAAAATTAAAGAGGTAGAGGTTCTGGAAACCATCAAGGAAGGAAAGACAATTTTTAAAAGATAAGAATGGCATTAGCAGAGATAATAACCGCACCTATCAGAACCACCGAAAGAGTGGCAGAAATATCATGGTTTAATGACATTATCGGGGGAGATACAGAATACCTGGGGGTTTTAGATAACAACCGCAGAAGTAATTTTGAACATTGCAGAGACATTACACTTGAAGCAGAGCGATTGGGTTTTAGTAATATCTTGTACCCGACAGCTTATACAGTCGGGCAGGATGTAATTACCATCACTTCGGCACTGGCAGCAGAAACCAGTAAGATTACCTTTCTGGCGGCTATTCGTACAGGTGAGATTCATCCGCCGATGCTGGCGCGTGCGCTTTCATCGCTTGACCATGCTTTAAAAGGTAGATTAATTCTGAACATTATTAATTCAGACTTACCGGGTACACGGGAAAATCCTGATTTCCGCTATCAGCGTTGTACGGAAGTCATAGAAATTCTGAAACAGGCCTGGACACAGGACAGAATACAGTACAAGGGCGAAATCTACAATTTTGATATGCCAGCGGACCCTTCTAAGTCCTACCAGACAGGAGGCCCCTTATTATATTTTGGGGGGACTTCTGATGGTTCAAGAGAGGTTTGCGCCAAACATTGTGATGTCTTTCTGATGTGGCCTGAATCTGAAGAGTCGATGTATGCAACCATGCAGGATATGACTGCCCGTGCTGCCAAATATGGAAGAAAAATTGATTTTGGCCTAAGAATACATGTAATAGCCCGCGAAACTCAGGAAGAAGCAAGAGCCTATGCCAGCAAATTAATTTCAAAATTTGATGATGCCCGCGGATTGGAAATCCGAAGCAGAGGAGAGGATTCGCGTTCATTAGGTGTACTAAGGCAAGATGAATTAAGAAAAACAGCCGATGATGATGGTTATGTGGAAGATATTATGTGGACACATATAGGCAAAGTATTTTCAGGTTGCGGTAGTGGTCTGGTAGGTAGTGCTGAACAGATTGTTGCTAAATTGAACCGATACATAGATATGGGTTTCAGGGCATTTATTTTCTCTGGTTTCCCATTAATTGAGGAAGCCAATTATTTCTCAAAACTGGTTTTGCCTCACTTACCTAATGTATCAATGCCAAGGTTGCAGGGGCGTATTCCTGAAACTACGCCTGTTACCCCTTTAACCACAGCCATACTGAACTAAAATGAGTGCAAAACAGTCCCTGCCATATCTGATTCTCGATGTGTTTACTGAGGAAGCTTATAAAGGTAATCCTCTTTCAGTCGTTTTACTGGAAGAGGATTTGGAGCTTTTTCAATATGAGAATATTGCCCGGGAATTCGGCTATTCCGAAACCTCCTTTATCAGGTATTCTGCCACAGAAAACATACTGAATGTCCGATCATTTACGCCTATTGGCGTAGAAGTCGGCGGTGCAGGCCACAATCTGTTAGGGGCTGTGTATGCAGCCGTTTTTAAAGGTTGGCTTATTTTCAGTGATGAGATAGATGCGCCATTTGTGCTTATAAAAGATGATAAGATATACCTGAAAACAGAGGGGTTATATACACAACATCCTAAAATCAGTATGCGACAAAATCAGGCAACCATTAAAGACAGCATACCTGTTGATGAGCTAGCGGCTGCCCTTAGTCTTACAGGTGACGACCTGAAACTTGACAAACTCCGGCCAACTATTGTTGAAACAGAAGCTACTCATTTAATGGTCCCCGTGTATGACGTAGCGGCTTTGTACAAGGCTATCCCTCAAAAAGAACTACTCATCCAATTGTCAGAAAAGTTTGGATTTGAAGGTTACTACTGTTTCACTTTTACAGACGACAATTCTTTCCATACTGTCGAAGCTCGCTTTTTTAATCCAATTATAGGTATTTATGAGGATTCTGCCACAGGGAGCGCGGTCGGACCTTTAGCTGGCTTTCTGTTTCATCAGCAATGGTTTAAACAAGATACAGTTTATCGCATATTACAGGGGGTTAAGAATAATCAGCCCTCTACTTTACATGTTGAAGTAAGCGATGATGCCATCTGGGTAAGTGGTGATGCCGTGATTGTGATGGAAGGCACGCTTTATATATAATCTTTCAATTACCCTAACCAATGGTTTCGGCTTACGAATCAGAAACTACTTTTGAAATGTCTGAAGAAAAAAATAACATAGAATTTAAAAGAGAACTCGGCCTGATAGATGCTGCCCTTTTGGCCGCTAGTGGCATGATAGGTTCCGGAATTTTTATTGTAAGTGCCGATGTGGCTCGTAATGTCGGCTCAGCCGGATGGTTAATAGTGGTTTGGGTAATCGGTGGTTTCATGACATTGACTGCCGCTGTGAGCTATGGCGAATTAAGTGGCATGTATCCTAAAGCCGGAGGGCAATATGTTTATCTGAAAGAAGCTTATAATCCTTTGGTAGCGTTTGTTTATGGATGGAGCCTGTTCACAGTTATTCAGACAGGCACGATTGCAGCGGTTTGTGTGTCATTTTTTAAGTTTCTGGCCTACTTTTTTCCTGTTTTTAGTGAAGACTTAGTGGCTTTTAAAATTGGTGATAGTTTTAAAGTTTCACCTGCCCAATTATCCTCTATTTTGCTGCTTTTCCTGCTCACTTATCTGAATACCAAAGGTGTTAAACTGGGAAAAATTGTACAGAATATTTTTACCAACACTAAGCTATTAAGTT
>CBIHRH010000406.1:0-5250 GCA_966212365.1 uncultured Emticicia sp.
GGTTATTTCGGTAAGACTTATTATCGGGCATAAGCAGGCGCTATATTGTGGACTGTACCCTACCCACACTTGAAAAGCCATTTGGGTAATGAAACGATTTTCATCGTGGGCAATTCATTTAATCTGATGAATAACTTTGAATTCATAAGCGACCGCTATTTTTCTGTAAGGTATACCCACGATTTTGAGGGATTACTATTTAACCGCTTCCCTTTAATCAAGAAATGGAAATGGAGAACATTTACAACCGGTAAATTCCTTTGGGGCACTTTGACGGACAAGAATTATGACATTACTCCGCAGAGGCTCGAAACAGATTTTAAAAATTTTTCAGGGCTTGGTAAAGCTCCTTATATCGAATTAGGTTATGGTATCAGTAATATCTTCAAGTTCTTCCGTGTAGAAGCCATGCATCGACTTACCTATTTAGATAAACCGGATATCAAGCAATTTGGCATTAAATTTTCAGCAGAGATTTCTTTATAAAACTCTAATAGATTTTCTCCATTATGTCTCTGGCTACATTTGGCTTATAATGATAAATCTCATAGTAGTTAGTCTTGTCCTTTGTATACTCATTCTGGCCTGAGAAGTCATAAATACGCCCTTTGCCAAAGAAACTTTGCAGTACTTTCAAATCATCTGCATTAAAATACTTCTGGTCATAGGTTGGGCCCAGAACAATTTTATAGTTGGTATGATTCCTTTCTAAAACCTCCTTGATTCTTTTCAAATATTGTATCTGATAGGGTTTGATTACCCTAGCAACTAATTGTTTTTCAGGGCTTCTCTCATAAAAGAAATTCGGCTGGTTGTAATATTTTACAGAATCTCTTTTGATTTCATCAATATAACTTGTAAAAATAAAATCGTTTACAACGGGCGTATAATTGATTTTTCTGAATTCAAGAAATGTCTTCATATAAGCACGGAATTTCTTGAAAATCATATAATCATAAAAAGCAGTAAAGAAGCCTTGTGAGAAATACGAATTGAGAAAAATAGTATGGTATTTTAACCAGGGCAATTGGCTTACGCGGTAATCCTGAATAAACACACATCCTGAAGTATCCTGTTCGTAGTCAAAAATACTTCTATCCCAAATCAATAAAGCATTATCAATCTTATTCCCTTGTTTCTCGATAAACTCCAGTTTGGTAGCAATACCATAAACAGTCTCGCAGGATGCATCAAAATGATAGGGAGTTTTATCCTTAATATGTTTTCCCCAATCCTGGGTGTAAAATACACTTGAACGAGAGCTACCAAATATAAAAGATTTGTAGTCGTGCCTGGCATTATTATTCAAAAAAACCTGCGTGCTGATTCGGTCTCTGTTTAAGCTTTTGGCAAAATTATCGGGGTAAGCCTGATAAGCATGAAGAATCTGGAATGGGTCGAAAATGAAATACCCAATACCCAATATAATAACCGGTAATAAGAAAATAAGTATCTTTTTGAAAAACTTTAAAAACATCGAACACAGAATTTAGTACACAAATTAATCAATAATCAGTTTTTTGACAATTCTCTGATTTTCATTATTAATACCCTCTATCAGGTAAGTACCAGAATTAAGTTTTGAAGTGGGTATCAAAACATTTTCACCATTAACCGGAATTCGCTGGATAATATTGCCTTGATTGCTTGACAATATTAACTCTTGTATTGAAGTTTGGACATTAATATTTACATCAGAGCCCTTAGCTACAGGATTTGGATATATCAATACCTCTTCCTTCGAAAAACCTACACCCACAGGCAATATTGGTAATGTAACAGTTATAATATTACTATAAACTTCATCATCAATATTCAAACGATAATAGTATTTTACCCCCTTTTTTGCTTTTAAGTCTACATATGCACCAAGTGACTGTGGAACAAAAAGCGTGGCAATTTTTACAAAATTATCAGGAGTTCCAACAGATTTTTCAATGGTATAAACAAGATTAATTTGTCCAGTCCAATTTAAGACAAACCCGGCTGGGAATACACTTTGAGTAGCACTCAGAACGGGCTTGGGAGTATTGACATGCAAACTGATCGGGAAATTCTTGAATGTAAAAGCCCGTAATCCGCGTGAATTTTTAATATAAGGAATCCCTGCTAAAGATTCAGAATTTAGGGTAAAATTATCAGGGCAATAGGTTACTTGTTTTGCATTACCTGGTTCTGATAATTTCAATATGATTTTATTCCCCACACCCACTCCACCAACAACTTTTCCTGCAACCCCATCAAGATAAATATAATCTTTGAACAATGTCGGACTTCCATTGTTTTTATTGACAGTATAATTTGGATATTGCATTTTCTGGAACTTATCAAACTCCAGAATTAAAGAATCTCTACCTTCAGAAAAATAGGCTTTTTTAATATTTGGAGTATGGACTTCCAGTGTGTCTGGACTATTCATGAAATCTTTGGCAATAAGCCTTGATATTTCCTGCCCATTCAGTTGATACCCCTCTAAGGTATAATGCAAGCCATCAAAACCAGGAGTACCAATTGTCGAGAAGCCTTCACAATCAGGATAAAGCTGGTTGATTTTTCGTTGAAAATCCCTCAAATCACCTGCTTTATTATTATCTGTCCAATAAATATTATTCTGAAACACATATATCTTCTTCACACCGGGATAATCTTCTAATATCTGCTTTCTTAATTGGGCAAATTTTGTCGGGTAAACTTCGGCGCGGTTTGCTTCAAAAGCCTCACTTTCTCCTTGCCGCCAGATAAATATTCTGGCTGTTTTGCTCAATCCAACCTTATTTGCCTTTTTAAGCATTTGACCATAATAGTATTGTGTATCTTCATGATTTTTCTCATTTCGAATCATCAATTCATCAATGCTTTTATTTCCAACGGCTCCATTAATGATTCCTATCGGAATCTTAAATTTATCAATCAGTTGTCGCTGAATTTCCAGCCCGACTAAACCTGATAAATAATAGTTCCATTTCATGGTTGGAAACCAAGAGTAATCGTTTGTCTGAAAATTAGCAAAAGTCGTACGACCATACTTGAATTCATCTTTGAATTTTGCTAACTCAGTGGGGTCATTGGCTTCGGCATTAGACTGTCCGTAAATAATAATATTATCACCGCACAAGACCTGTGTTGATTCTCGTACCAATACAGAATCTTGTCCTCTGAAAGCATAAAAGTAAAACTCGTATTCAACCAATCCAGCTGTTATGATAGGCTGAAACAAGAAAGGTGCATTTAACAAATCACCTGCTTGAAACGTCAGTTTTTGCTTTTTATAATAAATATCTTTTTTGTCTTTTTTTGCAATTACGGCAACATCAGTATAGCCCTCTGTATACAATCGTCCTTTAATCGAAACTATTCCCCTGTTTAAATCATCACGTTGGTAAATTTGCGCTGTAATCGGGAATTCATCATAAATAACCGCTTGCGCATAGGATGAAGACAGGGAAATTGAAAGAAGAAGTCCTAAAATAAAAAGAGTTTGTCCAACCATATATAATCGGGCAAACTCTTTTTTATGTATGCAGATTGCTATTCTATTCATTCAATATTGCTGACAAGTAATATTTAGCGAATGTACAACAATTCTCTATATTTCACAAGCGGCCAATCTTCATCATCAATCAGCAACTCTAATTTATCCACCGGGTATCTGATTTCTTCAAAGAAGTTCTTGATTTCATTACCATATAATTTAGCTCTTTGTTCTAAATCTTCTATGGCATTGGCATGTTTACGTGCTTCCGTCATTTCTTCTACTTTCTTTGATATTTCAGAAACACGGGCAGAAATTTCCTTGATGATATTCACAATTGGCTCTGCTTCCTGATGCAGTTCCATGTCTTTCAAAGACTTGGCAGTCTGCACTAATTTCGCCTGGTAATTAATAGCTGTTGACACCACATGGTTCATTGCCAGATCACCAATCAGACGTGATTCAATCTGAATTTTCTTGATGTAATTTTCCAATTCAATTTCATAACGAGCATGAATTTCTCTTTCAGTTAATACACCTAATTTTTCAAAAATAGCCGTAAATTCTGGTCTTAAATAGGCTTTTAATGCCTCCGGAGTACTACCTACATTCGAAAGACCCCTTCTGGCGGCTTCTTCTTTCCATTCTTCCGAATAGCCATTTCCTTCAAATAAAATCTTTTTAGATTCTTTGATATAACCTTTTAGAATTTTAACAATTACCTCTTCTTTCTTGCCTTCGTGTTCTGTCATTTCGGCATCATACGCTTCTCTGAATTTAAGCAATTGGTTGGCCACAATAGTGTTCAATACCATCATTGGTTGAGCCGAATTGGCAGAACTTCCTACTGCACGATATTCAAACTTATTTCCGGTAAAGGCAAACGGAGAAGTACGGTTTCTATCGGTATTATCCAATAGAATTGAAGGGATTCTATTTAACCCTAATTTAATATAAGCATTCTCTCCTTTTTCGATTGATACTATCTCTTTATTCTCAATATCTTCTAATACTTTAATCATTTGAGTACCTAAGAAGATAGAAACAATAGCAGGAGGTGCTTCGTTGGCACCTAATCGGTGTTCATTACCTGCAGTAGCAATACTTGCTCTTAATAAATCGGCATTATCATGTACTGCTTTAATAACGTTTACAAGGAATGTTACAAAACGTAGACTTTCTTTAGGCTTAGTACTTGGGCCTAGCAGGTTAACACCTGTATCTGTACCAAGCGACCAGTTGTTATGCTTGCCACTACCATTGATACCTGCAAATGGCTTTTCGTGGAAAAGCACCTCAAAATTATGCTTTCTGGATACTTTACGCATGACATCCATTAAGAGGATATTATGGTCACAAGCCAGGTTTACCTCTTCGAAAGTCGGAGCAGCTTCAAACTGAGCCGGAGCAACCTCGTTATGACGTGTTCTTACAGGAATACCCAGTTTCAAACATTCAAATTCAAAATCAACCATGAAAGCATTAACACGAGGTGCAATACTACCAAAGTAATGGTCTTCTAATTGCTGACCTTTAGCAGGCGCATGTCCAAAAACAGTTCTACCCGACATCATCAGGTCAGGACGTGCGTTGAATAAAGCTTTATCAACCAGGAAATACTCTTGTTCTGCACCTAATGTAGCTGCTACCTTTTCTACATGACGGTCGAAGATAATGGCAACATCAGTGGCTGCTTTATCAAGCGCATGCAATGATTTGAGCAAAGGTGACTTGGAGTCGAGTAGTTCGCCTGTATAAGAAACAAAGATTGAAGGTAC
>CBIHRH010000407.1:0-5235 GCA_966212365.1 uncultured Emticicia sp.
AATAACCTGACGTTGAGTTTCAAGGTCTTTTTCGATAAGGATTTTGTGAGAAACCACTACGTTATCGTTAGTATGGTTGATTTTCACAACCTTAACTTCCATTTTCTTACCAACGAAGATATCGAAATCACGGATTGGTTTAACGTCGATTTGTGAACCTGGCAAGAACGCCTCGATTCCGTAGATGTCAACAATAAGACCACCTTTCGTACGACGTTTCACGAATGCATCGATGATAGCGTCTTCTGTAAATGATTTTTCGATGTTGTTCCAAGCGGTCAATACTCTTGCTTTTTTGCGAGAGATAACCAATTGACCCATAGCATCTTCTTGTTTTTCAATGAAAACCTCTACCTGATCACCTACTTTAAGGTTAGGTAAATCACGGAACTCAGAAACCGAAACAAGACCATCTGATTTGAAACCAATGTTTAATAAGATCTCACGGTCTGTGATACCCACAACCGTAGCCATTACTACATCTTTCTCAGCAACTTCTGTTAGCGTTTCGCTGTAAAGTTTTTCAAGATCTGCTTTTTCAGAAGCGGAGTAGCCGCTACCGATACCTCTTTTTGAGACTTTGTCCCAGTCAAATTCTGCAACTTGTGCCATATTGATTTTTAATGCGCCCATTTGTACATCGACCCACCGGGCTTTTAGGTCGAAATTAGTTTGAAATAATCCTTCGAAAAAAGGACTGCAAAGGTAGAGTTTTTTCTCGTAAAGTCCAATATAATTTATTTATTATTAGCCAGTTAGAATGTTTTTTTACTAATTGGGCTGTAAGAGGTGTTTATTCACCTGTTTTAAGGGAAAAATACCTATTACCAGTACCGGAAAATATTATGCTTGCCGAATATTTTTTAATTTTTTCTCTTTTCATCTCAATAAATCGTCTTATTTTTACATTAAAAAATACAATACCTGTTCACTGTTAATAAATATTAAACTCTGTTATGCCTGTTAAAACACAACCGTATCCCTGGTTAAAATTTTATCCGGAGGGGATACCCTATGAAATCAACCCGGATGCCTATCCATCATTATTAGAACTGATGGACGAAGGCTTTAAGAAATATGCTGATAATGCCGCTTACTCTTGCATGGGTAAAGAGATAACCTTTGGCGAATTAGATAAATACTCACGCGATTTTGCCGCCTACCTTCAAAGTACGGATTTAAAAAAAGGCGACCGTCTGGTGATTCAGATGCCAAACTGTCTGCAATATCCGGTAGCGATGTTTGGTGCTTTGCGAGCGGGCTTAATTATTGTGAATACAAACCCACTATATACGCCTCGCGAAATGGAACACCAGTTCAAGGATTCAGGCGCAAAAGCTATTGTGATAGTAGCCAACTTTGCCTCAAACCTGGAGAAAGTGATTGATAAAACTTCTATTAAACACGTGTTTGTTACACAATTAGGTGATATGTTAGGCTTCCCCAAAAAGCAGATTGTGAATTTTGTGGTGAAGACCGTAAAGAAGATGGTGCCGGAATACAATCTGCCACAAGCGATACCGTTTATGAGTGCCGTTAGCAAAGGAAGTAGTCTGAACTGGACACAACCAAAACTTAAAAATACTGATTTAGCCTTCATCCAATATACTGGTGGTACAACAGGCGTATCCAAAGGTGCAATGCTTACTCACCGAAACATCATTGCTAACTTAGAGGCCAATCACGTATGGCAAAGTGTAATGACAGGCAAGATTAAAGATGATAAAATTGTTGTGGTAGCAGCCTTGCCCTTATATCATATCTATGCCTTGACGGTCAATGCCCTGACTTCTCTGAAAACCGGAACCATGAATCTGCTTATCACTAATCCTCGCGATTTAGCAGCTTTCATAAAAGATTTGAAGAAAAACCCACCGCACGTTTTCACAGGCTTAAATACCTTATATAATGGTTTGTTGAATCACCCACAAATCAGAGAAGTTGATTTCAGTAAACTGGTAATTACTTCTGCCGGAGGTATGGCGCTGCAAGGCGTAGTAGCCAATCGCTGGAAAGGAATGACAGGTAATTTACCTGCCGAGGGCTACGGTTTATCAGAAACCTCACCTGTATTGACGTCTAATCCACTGGTAGGAGAAAACAGAATTGGTACAATCGGTGTACCGTGGCCAAGTACAGAAGTCAGAATATTAAAAGACGATGGTACCTGGGGAGACGTAGGCGAAGTAGGGGAGATTTGTGCCAATGGCCCGCAGGTAATGGCAGGTTACTATAATCGACCCGACGAAACAGCCAAAGTCATGATGAAAGATGAGGATGGCAGAGACTGGTTCAAGACCGGAGATATTGGCGTGATGGATACAGACGGCTACTTCAAGATTGTAGATAGAAAGAAAGACATGATTTTGGTATCAGGCTTTAATGTTTATCCGAATGAAATTGAAGAGGTAGTAGCTACTTGTCCGGGTGTATTAGAGGTGGCTTGTATTGGCGTACCTGACGAAAAATCTACTGAAGCTGTAAAAGTATTTATTGTGAAAAAAGACCCGAATCTGACAGCCGAACAGGTAAAAGCCTATTGCAAACAGAATCTGACAGGTTATAAATGTCCGAAACATATTGAATTCCGAACCGAATTGCCTAAGACCAATGTTGGTAAGATTTTGCGCAGGGCTTTGAAGGAGGAGACGGCCAAAAATTAACCGTGTTCGCCAGTCAAAGGGTTCACCGAATGAATTCGGTGTCTAAGTCAACAAAGGTATTTTTGCATACAGTACCGGACTTAAGTCCGGTACATAAATTTAGAATTATTCCTTTGTTAATTTAGTCGGCGACGTCAGTCGCTGAATCGGAAGTAAAAGCTAAATAAACCCATAAAAAATGCCCTCATCCCGAAAGATTGAGGGCATTTTTGTTGATGAAGCGAGTGCGAATTAAGCAGGTACTCTATCAATTGAACCGAGTACTTTTTTCATAAAGGTGTTAGCGGCATCCTTTTCAGGCATGCCCTTAGCTATCATTTGGTGTACTTCCAATGCTCCACAGAAATTAGAGATGAGTTCTCCAATCACGTCTACTTCTTCGTCTTTCAAAGACGGTGTTTCAGAAATATTTTCCAATACTTTAATAGCCGCCTCGATTTCAGCTACCGAAGAAGTACGCTGAATTTGTCTAATTAAGGGTAATTTCATCTATCAAAGATTTTAATTGTTCTTCTTTATTGGTTTGTACCTGATTTACCAACTGCCCACCTTTAAAGCTGGCAAATGTTGGTAAATTATTCACCGAAGCCAGTTTTCTTGATGATGGAAACTTCTCGGCATCTACAATCACAAAAGCCGTGCTTTCATTATCGTTTGACAGTCTTTTGAATTTTGGTTTCATCAGTCTGCAATTCCCACACCACGAAGCCGAAAACTGCACCATTACTTTGTCGTTTTGTGCAACTATCTCAGCTAAATTATCTTCTGCTAATTCAATCAACATACTTGTAAAATTTAAAGATTAGTTTTGTGAGAAGTAATTGGCCACACCTGCATTGGTAGCTTCCATAGCTGCTTCGCCTTCTTCCCAGTTAGCAGGACAAACCTCGCCGAATTTCTCAACGTGCAATTGCGCATCTAATAAGCGAAGATACTCATCGATATTACGGCCTAATGGTAAATCATTGATTGATTCATGACGTACGATACCTTCTTTATCAATCAGAAAAGTGCCACGGAAAGCAACCGGATTACCTACGAAAGACCAAGTTCTGGTTTCGTTATTGAATACATATTCACCGCCTAAAACGCCACAATTCAAAGAAACAACTTTAGAAGCATCAGCAATAACCGGGTAAGTAATGCCCTGGATACCCCCTTGTTCTTTTGGTGTATTTAACCATGCCAAATGTGTTTCTTCAGTATCTGTTGAACAACCCACTACTACTGCTCCTCTCTTTTCGAACTCACCTAATTTCTCCTGGAAAGCGTGCAATTCAGTCGGACAAACGAAAGTGAAATCTTTCGGATAGAAGAATAAGATTACATACTTTTTGCCTAAATATTGGTCTAAACTGAAGTTTTCAACGATTTCTTCACCGTCGATTACAGCACCTGTATTAATGTGCGGATATTTTTTACCTACTAATGACATTGTATTATTATACTATTTATTGAGTTTGTAAATGAGAAAACCAACACAAAAAAATACAAAAAATTGGTATCGATCTCTCTATTATTTGAATGTTCTATTAAGTTCTTTTAATAGTCCAAATGTGCTGCAAAGGTATACTTGGTAGATTAGATAAAATATGATGGTTGTCAGGATTGAGGTAATAGTGCAATTTTGGTGATAATTGGGAATTGGATTTTTATTAGATTGGGATTTTGTAGAAAATTCTTGCTAAGAGAAAAAGGCTGTGTATATGTAAGCTTTAAATGTATATTTTAAAATTGTATTTCATAAGTTTAAAATATAAAATCTGGTTATATTTGTATATAAACTTCAGAAAAGATGGCAACGGGGACAAGTGATTTTTTACCAAGACTTATCCGTCAAAAACCTGCTCGTAAATACACGTTGGAAGAGTATTTACGAAAGGAGGGTAATTCGGCATATAAACATGAATTTATAAATGGCGAGATAATCAAAATGCCTAACGCAAAATATAATCATAATCTGATAGCCATGAATGTGGCTGTTGAAATGACTAATACAATTGAAGAATCAGAGAGAAATTATCTGGTTTTAGGCTCTGACCAGAAAATATATTTACCCGTTCTTGATGAAAGCGTTTACGCAGATACTTTAGCCGTTTGTGAGAAACCGTTATTCTGGGATGATGACGATTTATTATTAATAAATCCTATTTTGGTAGTAGAAGTTTTGTCAAAATCTACACAGCGTTATGACCGAACAAGTAAGTTTGATAAATACAAAACGCTTGAATCATTTAAGGAATATGTAATGATTCGCCAGAATGAGTGTTATGCAGAAGTCTGGTATAGAGAACGCCCAGGACTTTGGCATGAAACAATTGTGACTGATATTGATGACAAATTACCTCTTCAATCTCTTGGAGTAGAAATCTCTATGAAGCGGATTTATAAAAATGTAAGTTTAGCTATTTAAAAATATATCTTCTCAAACAAAGTTTTGCAGTGATTTTTACTTGCCTCTACTCAAAAATCATTTAATACTGTAACTTTGCGAACTTATTTTTAAAATGCGTGATTTTGTATAATCAAAACGAGGTGTTTTCTCGTTAATGAATTACTAAAATCACACAAT
>CBIHRH010000408.1:0-5231 GCA_966212365.1 uncultured Emticicia sp.
CACGGAGTTACACCAAGTTTAACACTGAGTTTCACAGAGTTATAATTACAATGTTCAGTTGCAATGATTAAAGTCAACCGTGCAACTCCATGCAAAACTTGGTGTAACTCCGTGGTAAAATCATATCTAGGAATGGTTTATTTATTAAAGTCAATAGTGTTTAAAACAAGCGGATGAAAAGTATTTTAGTGTATTGCGGTGCCAACTACGGAAAGAATCCTGCTTTTAGGGAGGCTGCCGAAGCATTGGGAGCAAGATTTGCCGAAGATCATATCAGATTGATATATGGCGCCGGAAGTGTAGGGCTGATGGGTGTGGTAGCTGATTCTGTATTGGCCAACGGTGGGCAAGTAACAGGTGTGATTCCGGATTTTCTGGTGAAGATGGAAGTAGGACATAAAGGATTAACCGAAATACATGTGGTAGAATCGATGCATGAACGCAAGGCGCTAATGGAAAAGCTTTGTGACGGGATTATTACCCTACCGGGCGGCTACGGTAGTATTGACGAATTATTTGAAATATTAACCTGGGCGCAATTGGGTTTACACCAAAAACCAATTGGCATTCTGAATGTCAACGGGTTTTATGATTTTCTATTAAGACAATTGGAGGTGATGGTACGCGAAGGTTTTCTGAAACAGGAAAGCCTTGATTTGTTGCTGGTATCAGATAATATTGAGCATTTGTTACAGTTGATGGCAACTTATAAACCTACCCCACATCATAAATGGTTGAAGAGGGGCGATACCTGATTACTCTTTTTTATCAATAAAAATAATGTAGGTGATTCTTTTACGTGGTTTATGTATACGTTGTTATAATAATCGTTAGTCATTCTATAGAAATGCCTTACAAATGGATAATATTCTCGCGAATTAATAGATTTTTATAATCTACAAAACCTTTCTCCATTAATCTTTTTATTGGTTAGGTAATGCTTTAAGAGAACTTTTTAAAGATGCGACCAGATTGAGATTCTCTTACCTGACTTTACTAACTTGGCGCTCCCGATTATTTTTCCTCCCCCTCTTAACCTTGTTGCTGCAGAATAGAGAATATCGCAACAGTTTGATTTTACCAGAAACCTCCCCAAACATTTTGAGAATAGATTGTTAAGCCGGAAATTTATTGGATTATAATCCACATAAATAACAACTACTACAATGGAAGAAGAAAAGGTGACGCACGGTCAAAGTATTGTCAATGCAGGTGGTAGAGGCATAACCGCCTATCTACCGGAATATAACGAGCAAGCCTACAAGATTTGCCTGCTAGGTGCAACCAATGAGACACTGGCCGAGTTTTTCGGGATATGTCCTGCTACCTTAAAGAAATGGATGAAAAAATATCCGGTTTTTGGGGAGTCTGTCAGAAAAGGCAAATTAATAGCCGATGCAAATGTAGCCGGGAATCTTTATAAAAGGGCAGTTGGCTATAATTATCAGCAAGTAGTCCTGGAGCCTGTGGAAGAATCAGCTACTCAGGGGGCATCAGAAAAGGTAGCCTCTACGGTGGCTACCTTTTTGCCCGAGGATATCGATGGTTTCCGGATTGCGAGAGTAATTACCAGAGAAGTAATGCCGAGTGTAAGGGCACAGATATTCTGGCTGAAGAATCGTCAGCCTAAATTGTGGTGTGATAAACAGGAGATTAATCACCAGTCTGACGCTGAAAAGATTCCGTACGTTACCCTCTTTGAATTACCGAATGATGGAAGAAACGAAGGAAATTTCTAGAATACAGGCCCTCATTTTGTAGGAGCTTGGGTATGTTTAAAATTTATTGTTCTTTCGATCGGAAAACAAAATTTAAACATACTCTTAAATTATTAATGTGAAGCAAATTGATTACGTTGATATTATTAGGTTTCATAAAATGAACGTTCCGTTGAATGTCTGAGTTGATAGAGACAGGGACTAGGCGTCCCCGCAATGCCCTGTCTCTACTTTGGGCGTCTTTAGCAGATTTTTTATTAAAGATTAAAGAATGCTTATTTCTTGAATCCTTATCATGCCAACTATTTTTACGCAGATAGAACTGACGTTCATCAGCGAAAAATTCTGCTTTATCATTTAAAACTTTCAGGCTTAGTCAATCGTTAATAGTTTTGCAGTCAACTTCTTTTTGTTTTATTATTTTCCCATAAAACATTTATTATCAACGGTAATTGCTTGAAAAAATCCAATTTATGAAAAGAATACTCCTATTTATTTTGAGTCTGTTTTACTTTACTCATCTCTATGCTCAAGAGAAGTCTACTGTGAGTGGCTATATAAAAGATGCCGCCAATGGCGAAGGCCTGATTGGCGTTTCGGTATATGTGCAAGAGATTAAAACCGGTACCACTACCAATGCTTATGGCTTTTATTCGCTTACGCTTCCTAAGGAGAAATACAATTTAGTATTTACGTATGTAGGTTATGAAAGAGTGCAAAAAGTGGTAGATTTGACTCTCCAGGACCAGAAACTGGATATTGAACTGAAAGATGATTCCAAAGTTTTGCAAGAGGTAGTAATAACCACCAAAAAGGCCGATGAAAATGTGAAGAGCTTAGAAATGTCGGTCAATAAAGTGGATATTAAGACTATTCAGAAAATGCCTGCTTTATTAGGAGAGGTTGATATTATTAAGAGCATTCAATATCTACCCGGCGTAACTTCTGTAGGTGAAGGAACCTCGGGCTTTAATGTGCGTGGAGGAGGGATTGATCAGAATCTTGTATTGTTAGATGAAGCTCCGGTTTATAATTCCTCTCACTTATTCGGGTTTTTCTCGGTTTTTAATCCTGATGCTGTAAAAGACGTGAAACTGATTAAAGGAGGTATCCCGGCACAATATGGTGGACGTGTTTCTTCAATCTTAGATGTAAGAATGAAAGAGGGAAATGCCAAGAAGCCACAATTTTCTGGTGGTATCGGTAGTATTTTCTCCCGTTTTACTTACGAGCGGCCTATCTTTAAAGATAAGGGCTCTTTTATTGTAGCACTTCGTCGCTCTTATATCGATATTCTGGCGAAACCTTTCCTGAAAGACGATTTAAAAGGCTCCCGTTTTTATTTTTATGATTTTACTGCTAAAGGGAATGTACGTGTAAATGATAAAAACACGCTTTTTCTTTCCGGTTATTTTGGCAGAGATACTTTTGGGGCTGATTTTGGTTTTAACTGGGGCAATGCCACTACCAGTTTGCGTTGGAATCACGTATTCAATAATAAGCTATTCCTGAATAATACGATTTTCTATAGTAACTACGATTATGCGCTACAAACTGATTTAAAAAAGAAGGATACACAGGATGCTTTCCGCTGGAAATCAAACATTATTACTTATAGCATCAAACCTGATTTTACCTACTATCCGAATGCCAACAATACTATCACTTTTGGCGGACAGGTTACTTATTATACTTTTAATCCTGGACAGGCAGTGGCTATTTCAGGTGGAGTTGAAAGAGCTATTGGCTTAGCTGACAAATTCGCTGCGGAATCGGCTTTATATATAGGTAATGAACAGAAAATCAACTCAAAAATCTCATTACAATATGGCCTGCGTTATTCATTATATGACTACTTAGGAAAAGGAAACGCCTTAGAATTGGGAGAAGCCCCTGCTGAGGGAGAACGCAGACCTGTAATAAATAGTACACCTTTTAACTGGGGTAAGTCAATTAAGAAATATGGTAATTGGGAGCCTCGCTTTGCTGCCAATATCGGTTTAGGTGAGAATAACTCTATTAAACTAAGTTATAATCGTCTGGTGCAGTACTTACATTTATTATCTAATACTACGGCTTCGTCGCCATTAGATGTCTGGACACCAAGTAGCAATAATATCAAACCTCAGTTAGCAGATCAGGTTGCCCTGGGATATTTCCATAATCTGGATGATAATATGTATGAAACTTCAGTTGAAGTCTATTACAAAAAACTCTACAACCAGATTGATTATATCCGGAATGCCGATTTATTGTTGAACCCGAATGTAGAAGGTGATTTACTATTTGGTGACGGTAGAGCCTATGGGGCAGAGTTTTATGTCAAGAAGACTAAAGGGAAGTTTAACGGTTGGGCAAGCTATACCTTAGCTCGCACAGAAAGAAAAATTCCCGGATTAAATCTGGGTAACTGGTTTCCGAGTAGAATTGATAAAACACATAATTTAGCTGTTGTCGGTATTTATGATTTAAACAAAACATGGACATTCTCGACTAATTTTATCTTTAGTACAGGTACTCCGGCCAGTTTTCCTACCAATAAGTTTGTATGGCAGGATATTGCCCTACCACATAATTATTATGATACCCGAAATACCTATCGTATTCCAGCCTCTCACCGTTTAGATATATCTGCTACCCGTCAGAATAAGCATGCGTTCTTTAAGCGCGGTACGAGTGAGTGGGTCTTTTCAATTTATAATGTGTATAATCGTCGAAATCCATTCTCGGTATTTGTTCGTCAGAATGAAAATGACCAGACGAAGACTGAGGCTGTGCGATATGCCGTTTTCGGAACGATTATTCCGGCTGTAACTTATAATTTCAAATTCTGATAAATCCGACACTCATAACATAGCAAAACAATGAAGAAGATATTTTTAAGCATACTGGTAACATTCATCTCCGTCTCGCTTTTTTCGTGCGAAGATGTGGTAGATATTGATGTGCAAGAGGGCGTTTCGCAATTAGCCGTTGATGCTCTGATTAATAACAAAGCTGAAAAGCAAACTATTAAGCTTACGCTATCGCAACCTTATTTCGATAATTCGCCAGTGAAACCTGCTTTGGACGCAACTGTAAGAGTGTTTGATGAGGATAGCGTAGCGCATGATTTTGTAGATATCAAGAACGATGGAAACTATATCTATGATGGCACAACCAAACCTTTAGATAAATTAGGCAAACAGTATGTGCTATATATTAAATATGGAGAAGAAGAGTATGTCTCCCTATCAAAGCTCAACAGAGTGCCTAAGATCGATTCTATTAATTACAAAGTAGAGAAGTTTCCTATCAAACCTGATAATGGCCCACAAGAGGGTTTTCAGCCACAATTCTATGCCCATGATTTTGAAGGAGAGGGGGATTGTTATTGGGTTAAATCGGCTAAGAATCACAAATACTTCAATAAATCTACCCAGATAAGTGTGGCATATGATGCAGGATTTAGTCCGGGTTCAAAAACTGATGGATTACTGTTTATCTTACCTATCCGACAGTCTTTAGGTGGGG
>CBIHRH010000409.1:0-5222 GCA_966212365.1 uncultured Emticicia sp.
AAGGGTCTGGCTGAGGGAGTGTTTCACGATAAAATCTTAAATAAAGAGCAAAAGCTTGATTTTCAGTATCTGAAAGAAGAAATGGACTATTTCGAACAAGACTATCGGTCTGTGAAGTCTAAATTCAGAACATTTATCTCCAACTCGGAATTTATCGGTATAGATTAAGTCCTTCTTCTACCTCAAACGAAATTTATGACGAATGTCATATTTCTACAAAACTCTGGTCATGTTTTGGGTGTGCAGCCAGCGGTAATTTTACGCCATCAAAGTTTTTAAAACTCTTTCAATTATGCAGTATATTACGCAACCCGAACAGGTAGGGACATTAGAACGATTTGAATACGATAATAAAATCGTGAAAGCCTTTCTGATCGTAACAGTCATATTTGGTTTAGTTGGTATGTTAGCCGGACTAACCCTGGCTATACAGCTTTTCTGGCCCGGTGCCAATTTTGAAAGTCCGCATGTAACTTTCGGGCGTCTTAGACCTTTACACACCAATGCCATTATCTTTGCTTTCGTGGGTAATGCCATGTTTGCAGGTATTTACTACTCTTTGCCAAGATTGCTCAAAACAGCCATGTATAGCAAAGCGCTTTCGTGGATTCACTTCTGGGGCTGGCAATTAATCATTTTGGCGGCGGCAATTACCTTGCCTTTAGGTATGACCACCAGTAAGGAATACGCCGAGCTTGAATGGCCAATTGATATTGCTATCACCCTGATATGGGTAGTGTTTGCGATTAATATGTTTGGTACTATTATCAAACGTCGCGAACGCCATATGTATGTAGCTGTTTGGTTTTATATTGGTACTGTGGTTACAGTAGCCTTGCTTCACATTGTTAACTCATTAGAGCTGCCCGTATCATGGACAAAAAGTTATTCACTATACGCAGGTGTACAGGATGCGCTGGTACAATGGTGGTATGGGCACAATGCCGTAGCATTCTTCCTGACAACTCCTTATTTAGGGTTGATGTATTATTTCTTACCTAAAGCAGCTAATCGCCCCGTATACTCCTATAAGTTATCAATTATTCACTTCTGGTCTTTGATATTTATCTATATCTGGGCTGGGCCACACCACTTACTATATAGTTCTTTACCCGACTGGGCACAAAGCTTAGGAACTGTGTTCTCAATTATGCTGATTGCACCATCTTGGGGTGGTATGTTAAATGGTTTGTTAACGCTTCGTGGTGCCTGGGACAAAGTGCGTGAAGACCCTGTTCTGAAATTCTTCGTTGTAGCTGTCACAGCCTACGGTATGGCAACTTTCGAAGGCCCGATGCTTTCATTGAAAAACGTAAACGCCATCTCTCACTTTACTGACTGGACAATCGCTCACGTACACGTAGGTGCATTGGGTTGGAATGGTTTCATGATATTTGGTATCTTATACTACCTGATACCTCGCATGTATCAGACCAAGCTTTACTCTAAAACTTTGACTAATACCCACTTCTGGTTAGGTACTTTAGGGATTATTTTCTATGCCTTGCCGATGTACTGGGCTGGTTTTGTGCAAAGTCTGATGTGGAAAGAGTTTACACAAGACGGCTTCCTGGCTTATCCGAACTTCCTGGAGACTGTGACACAGATTGTACCTTTATATATGATGAGAGCTGTGGGTGGAACGATGTTCCTTTTGGGTACACTGGTGATGATTTATAACCTGATTAAAACTGCTCAACAAGGTACATTTGTGCCAGCTGAATATGCCGAAGCCCCTGCACTTGAAAAACATGTACGGGTAACTGGTGGCAACTGGCACTCAGTCTTAGAACGTAAGCCTGTTATTTTTACCGGCCTGGCTCTCATTGCTGTGGCTATTGGTGGTGTGATAGAGTTTGTGCCTACTGCACTGATAGACTCGAATATACCAACGATTGATGCTGTAAAACCTTACACCCCTCTTGAGCTGACCGGTCGTGATATTTATATAAAAGAGGGATGTGTAGGGTGTCACTCACAGATGGTTCGTCCGTTCCGTTCAGAAACTGAACGTTATGGTGAGTATTCAAAAGCCGGAGAATTTGTGTATGATCACCCATTCTTATGGGGTTCAAAACGCACCGGGCCGGATTTACACAGAGTGGGTAAGAAATATCCGGATAGCTGGCACTACAACCACATGATGGACCCAACTACTATGTCGCCCGGCTCAATTATGCCACCTTACCCCTGGCTTCTGGAGAATGATTATGATAAAGAATTGCTACCTGCCAAGATAAAAGCCATGCGTACATTGGGTGTACCTTATCCGGATGGTTATGAAGATATAGCCATAGCAGAGGCCGAAAAACAAGCCAATGAAATTGCCAAAAGCCTGGCTGATGCGAAAATCAAGACCAGCAGCGATAAAGAAATCATAGCATTGATTGCTTACCTGCAAAGATTGGGCACAGATATTAAAACAACAAAGTAGAAACCTACTTTAAACAAAACTACGACCATGTTTAAACATTACTTCGAGCAAATGGATGGGGTAAGTATCTACCCGATTTTCTCACTACTGGTTTTCTTTTTCTTTTTTCTTGGGTTGGGTTGGCACGTGTTCAGGTTTGATAAGAAGAAACAGCAACACATGGAAAACCTGCCACTAGATGAATAAAGCCTTTGCGCTTAGTTGAATCATTCAAGAATTTAAATTAATATCCATTCATGGGAACATTCATTAAATCAGGCGATGAACTCATCCAATTGCTGATACTTATTATATTGATTCTTACGGCTATTGTACTTCTGTTTATAGTGCTGAATATGTACAAGGTCATTCATAGAATCATAGCCGAGAAAGAAGGGAGAACTGTTGAGCCCTTCAGTTTTAAAAAATGGTGGCAGAAAGAGTCGGGTACGAGTGTTTCGGTAGAAAAAGAAGAAGCCATCTTATTACACCATAGTTATGATGGTATCCAGGAGCTAGACAACCACCTGCCACCATGGTGGGTGAAGATGTTTTATACAACTATTGTGTTTTCGGTGGTTTATATAGGCATTTACCATATCTGGAACATCACACCTTTGCAGGATGAAGAATACCGGATAGCCATGGAAGAAGGTAAAAAAGAAGTGGAATTGTATCAATCGAAAACAGCGAATAGCATTGACGAAAAAACGGTGAAACTATTGGTAAACGATAGCAAAACTGTGGGTGCCGGCAAAGATATCTTTACAGGTAAATGCGCTGCCTGCCACGGACAAGCCGGAGAGGGTGGGGTAGGACCTAACCTGACAGACGAATACTGGCTACATGGTGGAAGCATCAACGAAATTTTCAGAACCGTGAAGTATGGTGTACCGGAAAAAGGAATGATTGCCTGGCAGGCAACCTTAAAACCAAACGAAATACAAAGCGTAAGTAACTATATTTTGTCGATTCAGGGTACAAAACCCGCAAATGCCAAAGCTCCGCAAGGAGAAAAAGCTACCGCTGGTGTTGATTCTACCAGTGCCAAACCCGTAGCAAATTTATAACTATTACCATCTCGTTGACTGCTAATATGAGTGTATCAGATAGAAATCAGAAGAATTAAAACGCAGTAAAAGTGAGCAATTTAGATTTTATAGATGAAGCCTATCGCGACAGTATCGCCACGGTAGACAGTGAGGGGAAGAGGATATGGGTATATCCGAAAAAACCGAGTGGTCGTTATCATAACTATCGTGTAATAGCTACCATCATATTCCTGACCTTATTTTTTGTGGGGCCATTCGTTAAAATCAATGGACAACCCCTATTAATGATTAATGTCTTTGAGCGCAAGTTTGTCTTATTCGGGCAATTGTTCTTGCCTCAGGATTCGGTCATTTTTAGTGTGGGGTTGCTTACTTTCTTTGTTTTCATTATTGTGTTTACAGTAGTTTACGGGCGTTTCTGGTGTGGTTTTGCCTGTCCGCAAACAGTATTCATGGAAATGGTTTTTCGCAAAATTGAATACTGGATTGAGGGCGACCGCAAACAACAGATAGCCCTCAACAAAGCCCCGTGGACTGCCGAGAAGATATTGAAAAAAGGAGGCAAAAGGCTGGTATTTCTTCTGATTTCTATTCTGATTGCTCATACTACTATGGCCTATCTGATAGGGCTAGAGGCGACGAAAGAGATTATTACACAGTCACCGACTGAGCACATGACAGGCTTTATAGGATTGGTGGCTTTTACAGGTATTTTCTATTATGTGTTTACGGTGCTTCGCGAACAGGTTTGTATCTCTATTTGTCCTTATGGCCGTTTGCAAGGCGTATTAATGGGAAGGAATACCATTAATATTATTTATGACTGGTTACGTGGAGAGCCCAGAGGCAAACTCAATAAACATGAACCTGCGGGCATTTCAGTTCCTAAAGGTGATTGTATAGACTGTAAATTATGTGTGCAGGTATGTCCGATGGGTATTGATATCCGAAACGGTGCCCAACTGGAATGTACCAACTGTACAGCCTGTATCGATGCCTGCGACGATGTAATGATTAAAATCAATAAACCGACAGGTTTGATAAGATATGGTTCGGTTGAAAGTGTAGAGAAACGCATACCTTTTAAACTATCTTTCAGGGCCTATGCCTATTCAGCAGTCTTATTATTATTGGTTGGTATTGAGGCATTTTTATTGTTAAGCCGTTCGGCTATAGAAACCACTGTTATGCGTGTGCCTGGGCAGATGTATCAGGAGCAAGCTAATAACAAAATCAGTAATCTGTACAATGCTCAGATTGTCAATAAAAGTAATGAGGAAATGATTGTGACATTGAAAGTAGAAGACAATCAGGGAAGTATCAGATTAATTGACGGCAAAAAGACTATAAAGGTATCAAAAGAGGGCAAAGCCGACGTCGTATTCTTTTTAGAAATGGACAAAGCTGCCATCAGGAAAATTAAAACCAATCTTGTAATTGAGGTATGGCAAGGTGAAGATAAACTGGAGACTATTAAAACGACATTTTTGGGAACGCTTGAAAATTGAGTGATTATAGTCTTAAACTATGATTTACCTGATTGATGTGATTATAATGATGAAAATTGATTTTTTAGATAAAATCAGCGCTATTTTAATCAGTCAATCATGGTAATATGTTAAGACCTTAATTCAGGCAAATCATATCAATCAGGTAAATCATAATTCAAGACAGAAACAAACAAAAACATGAACTTCGGACATAAAATAGGAATTTTTTACGGATTGTTTGTAGTCTTTATGATTACGCTCGTAACA
>CBIHRH010000410.1:0-5203 GCA_966212365.1 uncultured Emticicia sp.
ATATCTTCAATAATTTCAAAGCAGGAGATAGATTTGTTGATGTAGTACGTGAAGCAAAAGCCAAAGGTTATACCGAACCAGACCCAAGAGACGATTTAAGTGGACAAGACGTAGCCCGTAAAATCCTGATTTTATCAAGAGAATGCGGTCTGAAACTGGAACCGGAAGATGTAAAAATTATCAACTTATTAAATGATGCTTGTCTGCAGGCTAAGACAGTTGATGAATTTTTTATTGAATTAGAGAAAGACAACGATAGATTCGAAAAACTATTAGCGGCAGCCGAAGCCAAAGATGAAGTTCTAAGATATATTGCCACGTTAGATGATGAAAAGGTAACAATAGAACTAAAAACTGTTGGTCGCAGTCATCCATTCTTTAATCTGGCTGGTTCTGAAAACATTGTTTCATTTACAACTGAACGCTACAAACATAATCCATTGGTTATCAAAGGCCCGGGTGCAGGTGCAGAAGTAACCGCCTCAGGCGTTTTTGCCGATATTATGAGTATTAGTAGCTATCTGGTGTAGTCTTGAACTTTGATTTAACCGCGCTGTGTCCGCTGATTAAATGATTTTACAGAAATTGGTTGATTTTAATTATGTATTATTGAGTCTCTGTTATGCAGAATCAGCGAAATCATAAAATCAGCGGACGCCGCGCGGGTAAATCATAGTTCAAGATATAATCAAAAGCCTCTCTAAAATCAATCAGAGAGGCTTTTTGCATTTATATATGTATCGATAGTAATTTCTTTAAACTTATTTTCTTGTATTATCGTCACCAAAGAAAATTAAGGTTTTATCAATGGTTTCGCTTAATAACATCCACTCATGACCCTGGTCAGGATAGAAGTTATATGAATTGATAACCGCATTAGCCTGTAATTGTTGTTTTAAGAACTCACCCTGATCTGATGGAATAAATTCATCTTTACCACCATAGAACATGATTGTGGGAGGGGCTACTTTAGTAACCTGATAGCGTGGACTGGCTCTTTTAAAAGCATCAGGATTACTACTATATGATTGTCCGATTAAAGCTTCAATATCACCACCAAATTCGCCGACTCTTATTTTATCTGATGTCAGGTCTGTTGGTGCAGCAATTACCGAAATCCCCTTTACATATTTAGATTTATCTACCGTATAAGAGTAGGCCAAAGCTAAATGTCCACCAGCACTGGCGCCTATAAAGTAAATTTTATCTGAGAAGTTATATTGCTTACGCATCGAAAGAACCTTCGTAATAATTGATCCGATATCTTGTATCTGCTGGTCATATTTAATGCCATTCTGGAAAGTCAGACGATAATTGGCATTCACAATCACCCAATTATCACCTTTCGATTTAACCTGACTAACATAGTTTTTCATAAATCCTTTATCTAATTCTTTCCAGGAGCCACCATGTAGTATAATCACCACCTTAGTTTTTGTAGGAGAGCGTTTGGCAGGAATATGAATATCAAATTTCTGTAAATCATCCGGCCCATAAGCCTGGTGCATAAGATCTTGTGCAGGTGCCTCAATATAATCTGACTGGGGAGGATTTGTTGGGTTTGTCGGACTAGTAGGATTATTTGTTCCGGTTGATGTTGTATCTGTTGTTCCGGTTTTATCCCCGTTTTTTGATGGCTTCAAATCTTCTATCACCTCGCAAGAGCTGAATATTGCAAGGGAGAAAATTAGAACGAACGCATATATGATGTTTTTCATGGCTGTTGTGTTTGCTTAACGATTCTTAAAGGTTGTGTTTAAAATTTTGTTCCAAATATATAATAAAAATAAAAAATAGAAAATTATGTTTTTTATGGGGAAAATTTTCCCAATAATGGTGGAAGATGCTATAAAATGAGCCATTATCAAAATATTTGAGAAATTTAAAATTATACTTCTGACATTAGACGGAAAACCCTAATTTTGCAATTGAAATCAGATTTGACGACAAACCACTACTTATATTTTGGAAAAAGTAACTCTCTACAAAAACTCTCAGGTATTTGACGTAAAAATTCAATTAGCTTCTTCGAAGTCAGAAAGTAATAGAGCCTTGATTATCAATGCTTTATCAGGTTTTAAAGGAGATTTACAGAACCTTTCTTCTGCCCGTGATACACAGACCATGATTCGTCTGCTTCAATCTCAGGAACCAATGGCTGATGTGATCGATGCAGGAACCACCATGCGTTTTCTGACAGCCTATTTTACGGCAACTAACCAGAATAAAACCATGACGGGCACCCCTCGTATGTGTGAGCGACCTATCGGGATTTTGGTTGAAGCCTTAAAGACCATCGGGGCAAAGATTGATTATCTGCAAAAAGAAGGGTATCCTCCGTTACAGATTCATGGACTCAGCGAGCAGACAAATAATGAGGTAACTATCAGAGGCGATGTAAGTAGCCAGTATATTTCAGCGCTAATAATGATAGGTCCTACTTTACCTAAAGGCTTAACGATTCATCTGACCGGAGAATTAGGGTCTATTCCTTATATCAAAATGACACTTGCTCAAATGAAAGCCTTTGGTGTAGAAGCCAAAGCAGATTGGGATAAGAAAGTAATTAGCGTTGCCCCTCAAAGTTATGCCCCGACAAGCTATCAGATAGAGTCTGACTGGTCAGGTGCAAGTTATTGGTATAGTATTGCCGCTTTATCAACCTTTGAGGATACGAAAATTGAATTATTAGGCCTGAAAGAAAATTCTTTGCAGGGGGATAGTGCCATTGTTGACATTATGGCTCAATTGGGAGTAAAAAGCACCTTTACAAAAGACGGTGTTTTGTTGACAAAGATTCCTGCCCAACAGTCTCTGGCATGGGATTTCACCAATTGTCCTGATTTAGCACAAACAGTAGCTGTTGTTTGTGTAGCCAAAGGTATTGATGCCACTTTTACCGGAATTGAAAGCCTTAAAATTAAGGAAACAGATCGTATACTGGCCTTACAAAACGAGCTAAGCAAGTTTGGTGGTAGCCTGACAGAAGTTGTGCCAAATACTGAATACAAAGTATCTGGTTCTGGTTTCGAATTTGGTAGTGCAGCCATTACCATTGCAACCTATGATGACCACCGGATGGCAATGGCATTTGCACCATTGGCTATGTTAACTGATGTAACTATCGAAGAACCTCATGTAGTGGTGAAATCTTACCCAAGTTTCTGGGATGATATAAAGAAGGTTGTTACAATCGAACAACCAAACTAACGTTTTTTATAAGCCCCTTTTGCGTATTGGGGCTTTTTTTTTAATTTTGCCAAACATACTTCTCTAATTAAGATGCAATCATTGAGTACCAAACATCTTCTCGGTATAAAAGACCTTACAACAAACGATATTCAACTTATTTTAGAAACCGCCAAAGAATTTAAAGAGGTAATTAATCGTCCGATTAAGAAAGTACCATCTTTGAGAGATGTAACGATTGCCAATGTTTTTTTTGAGAATTCTACACGTACACGCTTATCATTCGAATTAGCTGAAAAAAGACTTTCGGCCGATGTAGTCAATTTTTCAGCCTCAGGAAGTTCAGTAAAAAAAGGAGAGACTCTACTTGACACTGTCAATAATATATTGGCCATGAAAGTAGATATGATTGTGATGAGACATGCGAGCCCGGGAGCGCCTCATTATTTGTCTAAAAAAATCAATGCGAATATCGTAAATGCCGGAGACGGTACCCATGAGCACCCGACTCAAGCTCTTTTAGATTCTTTTTCAATGCAGGAAAAACTGGGTGATCTGGCAGGTAAAAAGATTGCTATTATCGGAGATATTCTTCATTCCAGAGTTGCCTTATCAAATATATTCTGTTTACAAAAATTAGGTGCTGAAGTTACCATCTGTGGACCTAATACGCTTTTACCTAAATATATTAGCGAAATTGGGGTGAAGATTTCGCATAGTGTAAAAGAAACCTTACAATGGTGCGATGTAGCCAATGTGTTAAGGATTCAGTTAGAGCGTCAACAAATCAAATATTTTCCCTCTTTAAGAGAGTATTCATTGTATTTTGGCATCAATAAACAAATGCTAGATGAATTGGACAAGGAAATTGTATTAATGCACCCAGGGCCCATCAATAGAGGAGTAGAGCTATCGAGCGATGCGGCAGATTCGCATCATTCAATTATTCTTGATCAGGTGGAGAATGGGGTAGCAGTGCGAATGGCAGTACTTTATCTTTTATCGCAGCAAGTATAAACTTTAGTTTTTTTATATATTTTTACAAAAACATTTAAAAGAAGAAGCAATAATAAATTCTTTGTGACAGCATTTATTATTGTATTCTCGCCCCATACATAGTCATAAAACAATTTTTGATGCAGAGCAATTGCTGTTACTCAAATTCTTCTGTTTGTCAAAAAACTCTCTTAAGCCATTAGAAAAATTATCGGATATTTATTCATCCGGTGCTGTGTTACTATTTTTTCAATTTTTAATTGCTATTCTATGAAGCAGCTTTATGTGATTGTATTTATTCTAATCTCATTTAACCTATCTGCCCAGAAATTACTCAAAGATATTAATACAAGTAATGCCAGTTCATACCCAAGAGGAATGATAAATGCT
The DNA here is from genome assembly GCA_966212365.1 of uncultured Emticicia sp. Taxonomy (GTDB): domain Bacteria; phylum Bacteroidota; class Bacteroidia; order Cytophagales; family Spirosomataceae; genus Emticicia. Next base: position 4,576 of record CBIHRH010000410.1, read on the forward strand.
AATGGTAAACACTTCTTTTTAGCAAGTAAAAATCTCTCAGATTCAGAACTTTTTGTAACTGACGGTACCGCTGGAGGAACCAGCCAACTTACCAGTTCAGCTACTAATCCATATCCCAGAATAGATGGTTCATTATTTGCAATTGGTGAAAAAGTTATATTCCCGGCTTACTACTACCAAAATGGCAGTTATAAAGGCTATGAATTGTGGGTTAGCGATGGAACAGTTGCAGGTACTAAAATTCTAAAAGATATAAACCCTAATGGAGGCTCGTCGCCGGGTACATTCATCAAATTAAGTAATAAATTAATTTTCTGGGCAAATGATGGTTTGCATGGAAGTGAACCCTGGATAACAGATGGCACAGCAGAAGGCACTTTTTTATTAAAGGATATGACCCCTGGAAGCGGTAGTAGTTATATCTATGATGCTTCAAACGCGGCAATAATTAATTCCAGATTATATTATTGTGGGTATTCAGAACAAAGTGGATTTGAGATTTTTGTGAGTGACGGAACTTCCGAAGGTACTTATATGCTGAAAGATATCTATAGCGGTGCAGGCTCCTCTTTTCCGGCTAACTTTACTATAGTAGGAAATAAAGTTTATTTTGCTGCAGGTGATATAG
>CBIHRH010000411.1:0-5188 GCA_966212365.1 uncultured Emticicia sp.
GCCTCTTTTTTTATTCTTTTTCTTATTTCTGATTTGACAGGCATAAAAAGCATTCCATTTTTCATCGACCATAAATTAAAACTCTTAATTTCATAGTCATCAATTGTACCTCTTACTCTGAGCAAGCCAAAAGGTCTGTGCTTATCCTGTACTATCTTCGGAATTTCAGTATAAGTCCAGCCACCTTTACCCTCAATTTTTTTGAGTAAGAATTCATCATCAACTAAAGGTACTTCCATCATTTCTTTGATTTTTTGGCTAAAGGATTATAATCAATGCACAATTGTATCCAATATTCCAGACTCTTTTGGGTCTTCAAACCACTCTCTAACACATAAATATATCCTTTCATGGGCCTTCCCGTAAAATTCATGGGTGCACAATTTACATCTTCTACTGCAGTTTCATAATCCTTTTCACTTAATCGACAAAGTAGTACATCTACCCCTGTCTTTTTATCAATATGAGTTCCGCAACACATTTTATCATTAACCATGATACATACGCCACTGAACATTTTCTTTTCTGAAAATTCCACTTGTTTATCAAGCAGGACTTCCCTAATTCGTTGTAGGAGATTCTCGTTATAGGGCATTGCTTTGCTATTAAGATTATGATGATAAAGATAAGGAATTAATGATGAATTGTGAATGGTGAATTAGCGAATATTACAATTAATAATAAGTAAAGACAACGGCAATGCCTTGTCTCCTTACTTTAGAATATAGCAGGTGTTAAATCAAAAAAAAGTCCCCGAACGCTTCGGGGACCATTTTCTAATAATCAAAAACAGAAAAATATTATATTACAGGTATTTAGGTTAAAACGACTTTGGTTATCGTGCTTTTTTATCGCAATTGGCCTTGCCTTCTCTCTTGCAGGCTTCTTTCATTTCTTTTGCACATTCTTTTTCCATAGCCTTGTTGCAACACTTCGTTTCTTGCTTATCTTTTTTCTTTTTGATTTTTCCCCAATCAAATGCATGGGCAGAAACTCCGACAAAAACACTTAAAAATGCAATACTCAGAACACGACGAACTAATGAGGTTTTCATAGTAATAATCAATTTTATAGTTGAAAAACACGTATAAACTTGTCATTACAAACACTATGCCAATTCTAATTCATTGCTAAATATTACAATTAGCATTATCTCTTTCTTTCCTGATATAAGCCCTCTTTCTATTTGTCGTTATCTAAATCCTTTGGTTTATTTTTATACCTGCTCATTCAAAGAGTATGAATGAGTAATTTCTGCCGAAGCTGATAATTGTGCTGTTGCTGAGCAATATTTTTCCATGGAAAGCTTGATGGCTCTTTCTATTTTTTCAGGGTCTATAACGCCTTTAAAAGCAAAGTGAATATTGATTTTCCTGAATGGTTTCATTTCGGTGCCTTCTACCTGTACACGTTCGCCATCAACTGTGATTCTTAAATCTTCAATCACCTGACGCTGTTTCTTCAATACCAATATCACATCGATGGCTGTGCAACCGCCCAAACCCATGATTAATAGTTCCATTGGGCGTGCGCCAAGGTTATGTCCGCCAATATCCACATTAGCATCAATATCTACGCCTATTCCTGATGCTCCTTTGGCTTCGAAATGAAAAGCATCGTCTACTCTAACTAATTCAACTTTCATATTTTTATTTTTTGTAATGCTTTGGCTAAAACTATTTACTAAATCGGTACTTACTAACTTACCAGGTTAATTCTTTCAATTAACATTTTATATCTGATGCATTTAGTCTAACTTATTCTATAACACTTAATACATTTACTAAAGTTTCACTAGTATCGTTATACGAAATTGGTATAATCAGGAATGTATGGGCGGACTATTTCTACCGTTTCCAGTAAATACCGCGAACAAGATGTTCGCGCCACAATTTGACAGTTTCCACCTCCTTTTTCCTTGTTCCATTCTCCTTTCTTCTTTAATTATTGAAAGTTTTTTAAGAAATTGCAAGTTCAAATGGCTTTTTAGGCCATATATACCTCACTAAAACGCGATGCTTCACAGCAATTCTGTGGCAAATAAAATAGTTTTTCTATAGAAAAAGCGAAAAAAACCGATAAAATGGCGAAATACAATTCATTAAGAGAAATTCAGGAGGCTATCAGCAAGCAAGAGACATCTTGCGTTGAATTGGTTAAATACTATCTGCAACGGATTGAGGAAAATAAAAATCTTAATGTTTTTTTAGAAGTATATGCTGATGAGGCTTTAAAGCAAGCTGAGCAGGTTGACAATAAAATTAAAAATAATACAGCCGGACGTCTGGCCGGAATGGTGATTGGGGTGAAAGATGTATTAGCCCATCAAAACCACGGCCTTCAGGCTGCCAGCAAAATCCTTGATAAATTTGAGTCGCAGTTTACGGCAACGGCTGTGCAAAGAGTAATTGATGAAGATGTAATTATCATAGGCCGCCAGAATTGCGATGAATTTGCGATGGGCTCATCAAACGAAAACTCCGCTTTTGGGGTAGTCCGTAATTATGCAGATACTTCCCGTGTACCGGGTGGTTCTTCGGGCGCTTCAGCAGTAGCTGTGCAAGCAGATTTATGTCTGGCTTCTTTGGGCTCGGATACTGGAGGTTCTGTTCGCCAACCTGCTGCTTTTTGTGGAGTGATTGGGGTGAAGCCTACTTATTCAAGAGTTTCAAGATGGGGTTTGATTGCCTACGCTTCTTCATTTGATTGCGTGGGTCCTATTACAAGAGATGTAGACGATGCAGCTCTTCTACTGGAAATTATTGCAGGGGCTGATGAATATGATACTACGGTTTCAGCCAGAGAAGTACCTGCCTATTCACAGAACCTGACACCTAAAAACCAATATCGTATTGCCTATATGCGCGAAGCCCTTGAAAGCGAGGGACTTGACGAAGAGGTAAAACAGCGAACTTTTGACAAAATAAATTGGTTAAGAGAGCAAGGGCATGTGGTGGACGCTGTTGACTACCCATTGCTGAAATATCTACTTCCTACTTATTATATACTCACTACCGCCGAAGCCAGTTCAAATCTGTCTCGTTTCGATGGCGTAAAATACGGTTATCAGGCAAGTGCAGATAAGATAAAAAATCTGGAGAATTTATATAAAAAAACCCGTGCAGAAGGATTCGGTGCTGAGGTTCGCAGGCGCATTATTTTAGGCACTTTTGTATTAAGTGCAGATTATTATGATGCTTATTATACCAAAGCACAGCGTGTTCGTCGTTTAATAAAAGAATCGACAGATAAAATCCTGTCGTCATATGATTTTTTGATTTCGCCTACTACTCCCACACCACCATTTAAAATCGGAGAAAAATCGGAGGATCAGTTGCAAATGTTCTTAGCTGATATTTTTACAGTGCAAGCGAACGTGATTGGAAATCCGTGTATTTCGATACCAAACGGCCAGAATGCCGAAGGTTTACCTATCGGAATGCAGGTGCTTGGCAGAAATTTTGAAGAAAGCGAAATGCTCGCGTTTGCCAAATTTTTGCAGTAATAATCGGTCTTTTAGGCTTATTATTTTTTCAGAAAAGATTGAAAATATCAAAAAAACTTATCAATTACTTGACAAACAAGAGGTTATGGACTATTTTTGGAAAAGTTTGCTTTCCTATTTCCATAACAAATGCTAAGGTCCCTTAGTAAAAGAGATTGAAATTATGACATTAATCAAGAGGTTTCTCGTTTTAACGAGCTTTATTGGCTGTGCCGGCTTTGCGTCGCAAGCCCAGTCTGTAATTCCTAAAGAAGCTATCACAGTTTCTTCAGAAGACACTCTCGCTGAATCACTTCCTGCCGTTGAAGCCTTCATTCCGTCTGCTGATGTGAATAAAGTACGTGAAGGTTTTCAGAAAATGCAAAAGACAATTCCTTTGGAGTACAATGCAACTGTTCACAGTTTTGTAGATTATTTTATCTACAAAAAACCGAGCTTTACCAAGCGCATGCTTGAAAGGAAAGATTTTTATTTCCCGATTTTCGAGAAATATCTAGCAAAGTATGAAATGCCTGATGAATTGAAATATTTGTCAATGATTGAGTCAGGTCTGAATCCGAAAGCTATTTCGAGAGCCAAAGCCGTAGGTCTATGGCAATTTATGAAACCAACCGGCCGTGAGCATGGCTTAAGAGTGGATGAATATGTAGACGAAAGAATGGATATTGAAAAAGCAACGGATGCTGCTTGCCGATATTTCAGACAATTATACCGCATATTCGGTGATTGGGAATTAGTATTAGCTTCATACAATACTGGCCCCGGAAATTTAAGAAGAGCCATTCGTAGAGCCGGGAATATCACTAACTACTGGCAGCTTCACCCTTATCTTCACAAAGATACCCGCACTTATGTACCTCAATTCACAGCCATTATGTATATGATGCATCATGCTGATGAATATGGTATTACAGCAGAAGATTCTTTGAAAATGGCTCCAAGAGAATTTCAGACGATATCTATTGATGGTTTTGTGGATTTAGAAGCATTCAGTAGTGCCAGTGGTATCAGCATAGACGATATTCAGTTACTGAACCCTCATTTATTGAAAGGATACGTACCTACCTGGAATCGTGGTTTAGAGTTGAAAATACCTGCTGAAAGCTTTGCTTATTTTGAAGCGAACCGCCAGATGATTCTGGATTCGGCTGCCAAAGACCATGCGCCTGCCATGCTGGCTTCAAACAATAATCCTCAGACCGAATCTGGTGTGATTATTATTGGCGGAAATGCCAGGTATCCTGCGGCCAGTGAAGATAATGACGAAGATGATAACGAAGCAAATGTAAAACCTGTAAGAGTTGATGATGAAGTAAAAAAAATACGCAGAGTCAAGAAAAGAGTTTATATTGTTAAAAGAGGTGATGTGCTAAACAGAATTGCCGATAAATATGATGTAGATGTTTACGACATTAAAGTCTGGAATAAACTGAAATCATCGAAGATTATGAAAGGCCAGCGTCTGGTGATTCTTGATGACGACAATGATGAAGTGGCTGAAGTAGAACGCACTATTAAAGCTGAAAGAAAAAGCAAAAAAGAGATTGAAAGAACCAAGCCTAAGTATCATGTAGTGCAAAGAGGTGATACTTTATGGAAAATTTCACAACGCTATGGCGGGATTTCAGTCGAAAAAATCAAAAAAATGAAAATGAACATGGCGGGTTTCAAAGCGCTGCTGGT
>CBIHRH010000412.1:0-5174 GCA_966212365.1 uncultured Emticicia sp.
CTTTGCTACTGCTACCGCTTATCGAAAATGCCTTTAAACATAGTAGTGGCACTGTAAAAAGTTGCTTTGTATCTATCAGTATATCCATGTCTGACAACATTTTAATACTGGATATTCTGAATTCGGTGCCGGTTCATCGACCAAAACTGGTATCAACGGGTGTAGGTATACCAAACACAAAGAAGAGACTCGAAGCCTTTTATCAGGAGCAATATACACTTACTTTAGAAGAGTCTGACAACCAGTATCGAACCCGACTGACTCTAGACCTAACCCGAAAAACACATGGCTGAAAATACACTCATTAAGAGTTTGAAATGTATCATTGTTGATGATGAACGCGGGGCACATCTGGTATTGCAACATTATATTTCGCAGATAGATAGACTAGAATTAGCAGGCAGTTGCGGCAACGCTTTAGAAGCTATCAATCTGATGCACAATATAAAAGTAGATCTGATGTTTCTGGATATTAATATGCCCCAGATGAGCGGTCTGGAAATGTTAAGTACGCTTAAAAATAAACCCCTGGTAATATTTACAACAGCCCATTCTGATTATGCCCTGGAAAGCTATACGTATGACGTAGTTGATTACCTCCTGAAACCCATTCAGTTTACTCGTTTTCTCAAGGCTGTGGATAAGGTCTTCTATCATTATGGTTTAGGTTTACCTGATAAAACTGTCAACACGCCTCCATCAGCACAATATGAAACGTCTATTGTGATTCGAGTGGATGGTGATTGGCTAAGGGTAGAAATGGACGAGATTAAATATGCCCAGAGTTGGGGAAATTATGTCAAGATTTTTACCGATTCACACATTTATCTCACAGCCTTAACTCTTTCCGAGCTTGACCAGCGGTTGCCGCATTCACAATTTGTGCGTGTGCATAAATCTTATTTAGTATCTATCAAGCGAGTAACCCGTATCAGTGGGAATGCTTTGTACATTCAGGATATTTCATTGCCTGTTGGCCTGACTTACCGAAGAGAATTGTTGGAGCAGTTTAAGTAAAGGTTGTTAAATCATCATGGGGCTGGAATTCGAACTTGAAGCTGGTAGTGCAACACGATTTGAAAAATCGTGATACATTCAAAAAAACATTTGTTAATCGGACAAACGGCTTCGATTTTTGAAGTATCCGATTAAGCATTGCAATCTCTTCCGCAGTTTCCAATACTACCTTCGCTTTTACTGTCCTTAGCCCCACATACTTTTTTATTAACACCACCACTCGAAGTACCCCCTTTGGAATGACAAATATTTCCTCCATGGCTTCCAACTTTACCTTTGTTTTTTCTTTCTTTATTACCGCCTTTAGACAAGCAGACATTTTTTGTATGACGGTTTTTTGCATATACTGTATTGTCAGAAGCGAAATTATTATCAGCATAATAGGAATTTGCTAATACTATTAAGACATTGAGAGAAGATAAAACCTGTTTCATAATTTTATATATTTAAATTGTTTTTCATAGTAGTTATGCAAATATAGCGATATGAATTTACAACGAATATCGTTATAAATAGGTTAACAAATTTAATATTTCAGCATTTTCAATCTTAAATATAATTTTACCATTAGAGTAAAAATTATAAATAGTGTTTAGTTGTATCAACCCTACAATGATAGATTGAATATTTTTTGTGTATTTTGTGGCGGACTCCTTTAATATAGACTCCGAAGAACACTGCCACAAGAGAAATTTAAAACTTTCACAGGAAAAGCCACTGGTATGAAATATCTTATTATTTTGTTTATTCTCATAATCAGCCTAAGTTCTTATGCCCGAAGAATTGAAGGATACATTGTAACAAAAAATGACGATACACTAAAATGTGAAATCGTCCAGAATTTTGCAGTAATCAGCGGCATTGACCTGGCTTCGTTTCAGTACGGTATAAGAGTGGTATTGGAAGACGGCAAAAAGCGCAACTTTATGCCTGAGGATATAAAGGCGTTTGGCATGTATATCAAAAAAGATACACTGCATTTTGTTTCGGTCAAGGTTGTGTCTCCCGGTTTATTTGGAGGAACAGACAAAAGGCAGGTTTTTATGAATATAATTCAACGCGGGCATATAAAAGTCTATTATTTTATTGACCTCATAAGCGGGCCAAACGGCGCAATCAGAACACCTGTCTATGCTGCCCAATTGAGTTATGATGATAATGCTCATTGGCTGGAAGCCAGAAAAAATGAATCCGGTAGATATGATTTCAAGGCTTTTTTCAAGTCATTCATCCCCGAATATTATGCTTTTTTTGATTCATTGTCTGACAAAGCAAAATTAGACGAGGTACTCGATAAAATCAGGAAATTTAATAGAGCAATGGTGAAGTAAGGATGAATTATTTCATGAATGTAGTGGCAAAGGCATTTTCTTTTACCTTTCAATAATATCGGGTTTCTCAAAAATATAGACTTTGCCATTTGCAGGATTTCTGAACTGCTCTCCTGTAAAACCCCTTGCCTTTAGTTCCTGTTGCAATAGCATCATGATAAACCCATGACTCACAACCAGAATTTCTTTTTCCTGCTTGCTGAGAAGCCAATCTATAAAATTAGCTAATTTCTTTTTGGTAGCTTCTGTTATTTCATTCGCAGAAAGTGTTTTTCTTTTTATCAGAATGGCCCAGAGAATAATAGGAAGTCTGCGTTTTTTGTTCATTAGATTCAACACAGTTACTTCACGCAAATCATCAATCGTTTGTATTTCGCCATCATAAATATGCTTCGCAGTACAGTATGCCCTACTCATGGTGCTGGCATAGCAGAGCTTCCAGTTTATTGTACGCATATCAACGTGGGTATAGTGCACATCAGCAGTATCATATTCTTCAAACCAATTGACTAAAGCTTCATACCCTATCAGGAAACCTTTGGGTAATGGCTGTTTTACTTTAAAATGCCTTACTAATCCTATTTTCATATTTGCAATGGTGTGCTTAAATGTGCTAAAGGTGTTTGAGAGTAGTTCTGAGACCGGAAAACAAAGATAATGAACCCTTTTTACTAGAATAGTTTTTACATCAAAATTACTTGGTTTATCCGATTACCCGAAAATAAATAAGTGCTATTTAAAGTCAAATCTAATAGAAACGATTCTGTTACTTCATTTATTAGGACAAAATAATTATGGCAAACCTGTCTTGTGTTAATGAGAAGAATTGTTTTTCAAAATTATATTGCACACAACTTAATCGTGTATTATATTTGCCACTTAAACTTTTAGCGCATGACAAATTCACTGCTTTTAAAGAATCAGATATGTTTTCCGGTGTATGCACTAGCCAGAGAAATCATCAGCCATTATCGTCCTTTACTTGATGAAATAGATTTGACCTATCCTCAATATCTGGTAATGATGGTGCTTTGGGAGGAACGGACACAAACAGTTAATCAGTTAGGGGATAAACTGATGCTTGATAGCGGTACACTCACTCCTTTGCTGAAACGCCTTCAACAAAAGGGGTTAATTAACCGTGAAAGAAGCTTAGCAGATGAGCGGGTAGTATGTATTTCGCTTACAGATAGCGGTATAACTCTTTTAGACCAGGCTGCCTGTATCCCCGAAAAAATGACAAATTCGCTTGGTATATCAGAAGAAGATTTAGTGCAATTAAAAAGCATTACCGATAAAATTTTAAATCAACAACAAAAAAATAATTAGTAATGAAAGCCTTATACACAGCAAATGCAACGGCAACCGGAGGAAGAAACGGACACGTGAAAACAGACAATGGTATATTAGATTTACAGGTAAGAAGTCCAAAAGCTTTAGGAGGTGCCAATGATGATTATACCAATCCTGAACAACTATTTGCAGCAGGATATTCAGCCTGTTTTGATAGTGCTTTAAACCGTGTTATCAGATTGTCGAAGATACAAACTGGTGAAACATCAGTAACGGCTAAAGTAAGTCTCGGACAAATAGAAAACGGAAGATATGGACTAGCTGTTGAACTGGCCGTGAATGTTCCGGGAGTAAGTCATGAAGAAGCAACCAGACTTGTAGAACAAGCTCACCAGGTATGTCCATATTCTAATGCTACCAGAGGTAATATTGAGGTGATTTTGACAGTCAGTAGTAATTAAGGCGATACATATATGGGAAGAAAGAAAAGCTATCTAACCAGATAGCTTTTTCTTGCTAAAACAAAACTATTGAAACAATAGTGACCTAATAAACTACTCAGTACATAGTTGCACATGCACTCAATAAAACTTAATTAATCAATATTGAAATTAAACAATGGGAGCACTAACAGAAAAACGAATCCGCTGAATGTTGGAATTGCCCGGATGAATGTATAGGATTGACGAATGAAACATTTATCGACCCAGCCAGTCTTTGAAGTCAGGTACTTTGTGCACACTCACAAATACTTCTTTGCGAGGGACAGGCACTAAATCTAACTTGATTTTGGTAGGAGAATACATCTGAATAGACTTGATGGCCTTGCGTGCCACCAGAAACTGCCGGTTCAACCGAAAGAAGTTGGTAGGGTTTAACTGACCTTCCAGATTATCAAGGCTGTATTCTAAAGTGAGTAATTGCCCTGCCTTGGTCATAAGAAACGTAGCTTTTTCTTCGGAATAAAAAAAGGCAATGTCCTCGGTTTCAATACTATAAATTTTGGTGCCGATAGTCACCATAAACCGGTCTTTAAAAGTGGGTTCTTTGGGTTTTTGCACCAGCTGTAGCAAGGCATTCATATCAAAACCGGGGTTTACCTGTAAAGATTTGAATTTCTCCAGCGCTCGCACCAGATCATCATAATCAATGGGTTTCAGCAAATAATCAATACTGTTCACTTTAAAGGCCTTTAGCATATATTCGTCGTAAGCCGTTGTAAATATTACAGGCACATTGAGGTTAATCTGCTCAAAGATTCCGAATGCTTGTCCATCTTCTAAATGAATGTCCATAAAGGCAATATCAGGCAAAGGATTCTGCTTAAACCAGCCTACTGCTTCTTTTACTGAGGGTAATAAGGCTAATACCTCGATGGTAGGGTCATAGGTCTGCAGCATTCTTACGAGCTGCCGTGCAGTGCGCTCTTCATCTTCTATGATTATTACTTTCATTTGAGTAACGGAATCTTGACAACATAAGACTGATTAATAATTTCATGGCTGACTTTCATATCGGTCAGCATGGCATACC
>CBIHRH010000413.1:0-5166 GCA_966212365.1 uncultured Emticicia sp.
AATACTGATTCCGATGGACGAAAGTCAAAAAAATCACCTGAAAGCTTATGGCATTGCCTTCTGGTTATTGAAAGAACATGGGACAGAGATTGAATGGCTGTTGAATTATAGAGGTGGAAGTTTTTTATTTGACGCTTCCCAAAGTTACATTAATGAGTGTGTGATCAGAGGTGTGAGTTATGAAACTATTTCAGATGCTGAATCTCAATCCATTTTAGCACAAATTGCCTCACCTGATGCAAATATGGACGCCGTAAAACTAAATAAGGCCCCGAAAATAGCGGTGTATTCTCCCAAAACAACCCAACCATGGGATGATGCCGTAACATTGGTTTTGACCTATGCCGAAATTCCTTACGACAAGATATTTGATGAGGAGGTATTAGAAAACAAGTTGCCTGAATACGACTGGCTCCATTTGCACCACGAAGACTTTACCGGACAATTCGGTAAATTTTTGAGAATGCGTGGACAAGCCTGGTATCAGGAGCAAAAGCAGGAAGCAGAAACAATTGCCCGAAAATATAACTTCTCAAAAATTTCAGATTTGAAATTATCAGTTTCGAAAAAAATCCGTGATTTTGTATTTGGTGGTGGCTATATGTTTGCTATGTGTAATGCAACCGATACTTTTGATATTGCTTTAGCAGCCGACGGAATAGATATTGTTGAATCGCCTTATGATGGTGATGGCGCAGACCCCAATGCCGATAAAAAGCTGAAATTTGAAAATGGATTTGCCTTTCAGAATTATAGACTCTACATGAATCCTTACGAAATGGAGTTTTCAACGATTGATAATCAGCAGGAAGAGCGTGGTGTAAATGAGAATAATGATTATTTCTCGTTATTCCAGTTTTCAGCGAAATGGGACCCGATTCCGACAATGCTTACACAAAACCACGCAAATCTGATTAAAGGATTTATGGGACAAACAACTGCTTTCAAGAAGCAATACATCAAGCCTGATGTGATTACAATGGCCGAGAATCGTTCATTGGGAGAGGCACGCTATATTCATGGAACAGCAGGTAAAGGCTTCTGGACGTTCTATGGTGGCCATGACCCGGAAGATTATCAACACTATGTAGGTGAAGAACCGACAGATCTCAACCTCCATCCTAATTCGGCGGGTTATCGTCTGATTCTGAATAATGTTTTATTCCCTGCAGCAAAGAAGAAAAAATTAAAGACATAATCTCAATCTCAATTATAAATACACTAAAAGAGCCACTAAGACTAATCTTAGTGGCTCTTTTATATCCTTCGCAGCTAGTTAAGACTTTTCTTTCTTAACTTTCTTACCTCTGTTTTGTGCCCATTCTTCTGCTTTAGAAGTAGCAATTGCAATTGCAGAGCCTTCTTCTCTACCATCTTCTAATAAAGCATTGGCAATTTCAACCGCTTTATTTCTGACAGGAGCAGAAAGGTTTTTCATGGATGGCGGATAATCTGATTTTGTCCAAGGCATAGTCGTATCGTTTAAGAGAATATATTAATATTCCCGTTTTTACATTTTATCTGTTATTTTCTCAATTCTTTCAGCTTCCTCTCTATGATGATGCAACGTTGGAAGCGTTTTAGCGGCAAATGCCTTTAAGTCAGTATCATTGCCTTTGTCGGCAAGTTTCTGGAATTTATCAATATCTTTTTTATGGTCATCTACCATTTCGTCCATATACTTTCTATCGAAGTCTTTACCATTCTTTTCTGAAACATCATTCAATGTTTTTTGATGTGCATCGGGTAAAGTAGTTGGTAAAACGATGTTCTTATTGCTGGCTAATGTTTTCAATTCATCATTTGCTTTAGTATGATCATCAATCATCATTTGAGCAAATTTCTTTACTTCTGATGAAGTAGCTTTTTGAACTGCCACTTCCGCAAGTTCTACTTCAAACATTCCGCCGCCTGCCAAATCAACTACCAACTCGGCATCATCTTTTTGAGCGCTGGCTACAGAATCTGTTGGCGCAGTAGCTTCGATTGCCTCATTATTCACTTGTTCTGTTGAATCTTTTGAGTCTTCGCTTCTATTTGAATTACATGATGCCATCCCTAGTGCAAAGACGATTGCTGAGCCTAATAATATGCTTTTTGTTTTCATGATAAAAAAAGGATTTAGTTTATACGAAGAACTTTAAAAAAGCTGTGCCAATCCTTAAAAAAGCATTTTTTTAGTGTTCAGTTTCTACTCATATTTTTTAATAATAAAATGTTGATTTTTTATGCCAACGTAAAATTCCGGAGATTTCCAGGGTTAGGCTGGGTAATTTTTTCTACATACTGGGAGTTTTTTTGCCGAACACAGGGGATTAAGAAAATTTTTAAAATTTGCTTAATATTTACTGAAATTGAAAAACCAAGTGGATTAAATGCCCCATTTGAGGCATAATAGAACCTATTAATTACCTGGAATAAATACACAATTCATTTATAATGAATGAATTACAAAAAAGCAGTCGGATGAATGTATTATTCACCCGACTGCTTTTTTCATATATTCAAAGATATCAAAGCTAAATTTGCTTATATCTTGCCTCGAAGTCTTTAATTCTGCGTCTTGATATAGATAACTCTTCACCTGATTGCAAGTAAACAGAACCCGTTAATTTCTCAAGTTTTATTTTTTCAATATGGAGCATATTAATAATGACACCTCTGTGAATTCTGAAAAAATAGGGCAATACCATCAGTTTTTGCTCATAGACCTGTAAATTTCGTGCGCTTAACAAGGTCCTACCTTTCGTAAGATACAGAATCGTATAGTTGATCTTGCTTTCAAGAAATATGATTTCGTCGGGGCGAATGTATTTAGATTTGCCTCCACTTAAAAAACGTAAGGTAAATGTTGGATTCATTGGAAAGGAAGTTTTCATGGCGTTTATAACAAATTCTACTTATTTCTAAGCAAAACCTCTACCAAATTAAGGAAATATTCATACAATTCTTTTATTTGATGTAAAATATTTATGCCATTGCAAGCAAGTGAGATTCATGAAATCATCATTCGCTCTCTATTTTGTCAATCCAGACCATCATTGATTGAAATTATTGGCAATAGATTACTCACTAATCCGCACAATTTCCCAGAAACCTTTAATTACTTTAGTAAGAAGGATCAGGTTTTGCATACTTACATTACAAGAAAACAGGTCTTTTTATAAGAGCGGTATCTTCACGATAAACTTTTCTGACATTTCTATAATTTCTAATTTACGATTAGATAAATAGTGGTAGAGTACTTGCAGGCTGGTCAGCCCTTGTTTATTTGAGGTTTCAACGTAATGTTTTTTCTGAAGGTTATTTTCTACAATTAAATAATTTCCTTCGCCGTAAATAGAAACTTTAAGTGGGCTTTCGTCTTCAATGATATTGTGTTTAATGGCGTTTTCCAACAAATTCTGTAAGGTTACAGGAACAATCCGAAACATGAAATAAGAATCAGGAATCCGGATTGATACTTGTAATCCCTCTTCAAATCTTGATTTCTGCAAATCAATATAGTTTTGCACAAAAGCTATTTCTTCTTCCAGACTTACGAGCTCTTTCTCCTTATTTTGCAGAATATACCTATAGATTAAAGAAAGTCGCTTCAGAAATCTGGATGCCTGTTTGGGGTTAATAGTTATCAGACTGTTTAATGAAGTAAGGCTATTAAATAAAAAGTGAGGGTTCAGGTGATTAATCAGATTCTGGTATTGTATTTCTATTTTATCCTTCTGCAATCTGGCAGTTTGTATCTGCAAATGATGTACCTCAGCTGTTTTCTGTACATTGTATCTGTAAAAAGCATAAGCGAGCCCTCCTACAACCAATAGTATCAACCATAAGAACCATTTGGTTTTATAGAAAAAGGTATCTACTTCAATGATAAGAGACTTACCCTCTATAGATTTATTATTGACCACTACTTTCACTTTAAAAATATACTCACCTCCTGGTATCTTTGTATAATTCGCAATTGTTTTACTATCTGCTGCTACCCAGTTGTCGTCATATCCTTCAAGCATATAATAATACTTATATTGCTCCTGGTAGGGCGTCAGAACAGAATAGTTGATACTAAAATTACTCTGAGTAGCATTGAGTGGTATTTTTTTAATTTCAGAATTAATCAGAAAGGTACTATCTGGTGTCTGTAAACTACTAATCAATGCAGGACTTTTGGGTATTTCGCCGGCCACTTTTTCAGGCATAAATTCTATCAGATAGTTTTTCTGAATAGCCATTATATGCTTATTCCGAAGAGGAAACATATAATTACGGTATTCCATATTCCCTTCATTATAAGGCAGTTTGAAGTTCTGAAACTGATTATTTTTAGGATTAAAAATCGAGAACTTATTATAGCTGCCTATCCAGATTTTACCAAACTCATCCGGACAGGCGGCTAAGCAATTATCGGACACTAAGCCGTCTGCTTCGCGCCAATTTTCGTATTGTTTTTTACGGGTATCATATTTAACAAGGCCAAATCCAAGGCTTGGAATCCAGAAATTATTTAGAGAATCTCTTCTGAACTGATAGAACCACTCCTCAAAAGGCTGGTGGTTTTTAATTTTTTCAACAATAAACTCCTGCTTTTGTTCTGAAAACCTGGCTAATCCTTTAGGATATAAATTCACCCATAATTCACCTTTATTATCTAACCCCGAAAAAAACCTTGTTGTATAAAAGCCGTTCTGCATTTGATTAGGCAAATAATATTCCCGCCATTTTTTCTTGCTTATCTGATAAGAAAAAATAGCCGATACATCAGTTCTTACCCAAAGAAAGTCGCCTTTTAATTCGATACTCATGGTAACTACCGATTTAAGGTCGATTTTAGATGGGAGTGATAAAGCCGACATTTTTTTGTTTTTTTTATTGAACAAAAAAACACCTTCCTGAGCGGCCAGGTAAACGATGTCTTTAGAGTCGCAAATGGTATGTACGTATTTTAGCCTATCGGAAACTCTATTGATTGGAACATTAAAGACTTCAGTTGTTTTTTTAACCGGGTCAAAATGAATCAATTTACTTGTCCATGTACCTAGCCACCAGGTCTTGTCTTCTGCTTCCGCAAAAGCATTAATACTCTCAAACTTACGTTTGACTATGGTAAGACTGTCTATACTGGGAATGTTATGTACCTTATAAAAAATTTTCTCCGGATTTGTATAT
>CBIHRH010000414.1:0-5161 GCA_966212365.1 uncultured Emticicia sp.
GGATTGGCACAGCAGAGCTGCCGCAGGCGACTGGGCATTGGTGATACAATTAGCGGCACGTGGTGATATTCATTATATCCCGGAAACAATGGGTGTATATAGAAAACATCGTGGGGGTTTAAGTAATGTGCAGTCTATTACAAATATCGGCTTTCTGAAAAACCGTAAACAGATGTTTATGGATGTAAATAAATGGCTTGATTATACTTACGACACAACCGTTAAGGAAACTTTAAGCCGATACGACGAACAAATTCAAGCATACGACCGTAATTTTTCCTAATTTTGTGCACAACCAATTAGTTAAGTAGATGCCCTCTGTAGCTATAAGAGGTTTATTGTATGAAAATTACCATTGTTACTCCACTTTTTAATGACTGGGATTGTTTGTATCAGCTTATCGAACAGATTCGATTAGTGCTGACACCTACGAAATACAATGACTACAGCATATTAGTGGTTGATGACTGCTCAAGCCTGGAAGTAGAAAAAGATAAACTCAAAGGGCATCCTATCGAAGTTTTACATCTGAATAAAAACCTTGGTCACCAGAAAGCCATTGCCATTGGCTTATCTTATCTGAATGCCAATTCGAATGATGATTTTTTTGTAGTAATGGATAGCGATGGTGAGGATAAACCCGAACATCTGCCCATTCTGCTAGATGAAGCATCAAAAAATGGTGGAAAAGAAATTCTTTTTGCCCGCAGAACCAAACGCAAAGAAAGCTTCCTCTTTAAGATTTTCTACAAGATTTATAAATATGCCTTCATTTTCCTGACCGGAAAAGTGATAAACTTTGGCAATTTCTCGGTGATTCCTAAAAAGCTTTTAGATAAAGTCACCCACGTATCCGACATCTGGAATCATTATCCCGGGGGCATTATCCGTTCAAGGCTTTTATACAAATCAGTAGGCTTAGAGCGGGGTGAAAGATATACGGGTAAGTCAAAAATGAATTATACTTCCCTTGTCATACATGGGTTGAGCGCTGTGGCCGTTTATATTGATACCGTTTCTGTTCGTTTGTTAATTGCCATTTCATCGCTTAGCATTGTGGCCATTATTGGTATCATTATCGTTTTTATTTACAGCAGCTATTTCCCTAGTTGGGCGGTTTTAATAATTTTCGGCATTGTGATGCAAGCCTTTCTAAGTGCTTTAATTTTAGTTTTTACAGTACTCTCCTATCGGGTAAATTTTAATTTTCTTCCGGCAGCACATTTTCAGGATTATGTCGAATCTGTTGAACAATTTTAACCATAATCCCCAGTTGCTTGTACAAACACATTGACTTTTAATGAAAAATAAAGCAGGTATATATTTTCTGATTTTAGCTCCAATCATTGCATTTTATGTTTTTGTTTACAAAAATGCGTTTAACATTGGTTGGAATGATGATTGGCATGGAATAGAAGGTTTTTTAGCTAGTTGGATGCAACAAACCACTTTTGGCGAAAAAATGGGGCTCCTGTTTTCTCAAATGTGTGAGCACCGCATTATTTATGTAAGACTAAGCACACTATTGTGTTATAACCTGTTTGGCGAAGTCAATTATAAGATATTGATGCTGATGGGGGTATCTTATTTGTTGATTCTTCCTTTCGTTTTTTATCGTTTATTGAAAGAAATTAATGTAGGTCTGGCTTATCTGGTGCCAATCATCTTTATTATTTTCAATACACAACCCATCGAAAATATTTTCTGGGCTATTACTTCTTTGCAGCCTAATACAGTTATTATTTTCGGGCTTTGGGGTTTTGGTTTACTACTGTTCAATAAAAATATCTGGGCTTTTTACTTAGCTAATATCCTGTTTTTCTTGGCCATGTTTACCAATGGTAATGGGATGTTTTCATTCCTGGCCGCTATTCCTTTAGTTTTATATGCACGCACCAAAAGCGAAAAAATACAATATCTGGTTATTGTGGCATTCAGTTTCTGGCTATATTTCCACGATTTCAAGAAGCCGGGCATCAGACCTGACGTGATGGTGAATATAACCCAATACCCACATATTATATTAGGTGATTTCTTTGCTTTCTTCGGTTCACCGATTGATAGTACTGTGCAGGTTTATGATATTACCGTTAAGCATGTAGTAGCTATTGTAGTGGGCCTTGCCATCATAGGCTGGCTAGCTGTGCTACTCTTCACTTTCGTGTATTATCGCTTCTGGCCGAAAGCGAAAAAGGATATGCACAATTGGTTTTATAGATTGTATGAGAAACTATTGCAGTATCCGAAGTTCAATCTTTATTTGTTGGCGGCTTTTCTTTTTGTGGCTTTGAGTGGAGCGGCCTTTTCGGTATCAAGGGCAAGCCAGGGCTTAGAGCAAGCCTTTGCCAGTCGTTATAAAACAGTATCGATTATTCTGTTTCTTGTGCTTTATCTGAGCTCGTTTAATATTCTGCCTGTTAGTCGGTGGAAGAAATATCTGCAGATTTCAATCATAGTAACCCTATTATTCAATCTCTTTTCTTATTACGAAAGCTGGGATGATGTAGAGAACCGTCGTCGTTTCTTTGGAACAACCATTCTGAACTGGAAAAATAATGGGCGTTATTATTATTATGCCTTTGATAATTCCCGTAATCCTGACGACCATGCACCTATTACTCAGTATCAGAGATTACCTATTCCTCCATACAATTATGCGGGCTTTGTGCCGGGTGTGATGAAATATGTCAACAATATACTCTGGATTAGTCGTGTGCATTTCAAAAACTATACGCCTCCGGCTGAAATTGATGTAATGAACAAAGCTCTGTACGAAAATCAGGTGGCGAATACGGGTAGTGAGACGGTGAAAGTAACTGATGGCTCTAATACTTTTCATATAGAATTGGATAACGTTTTTGTGCCATTCGGAACCCGTTATGATGGGTATTATGCTATTTTCACCAATGACAAAAATCGTCTGGCATTTCCGCTGGAAACACAGGCCAATAAGTTTACAAACTTCCTGAGTACTCAAAGATTTTATAATAATAGAATTGATGCGATAGTTGCTAAGCCTGATTTACCAGGCGGACAGTTCAGCATGAAAATCGGTAAGTTGGAAAACAACCAGTTCAAAGTCATTAAAGAACAAACAATTAGCATTCAATAGATAAACTAAATATTAGCCTTAGATATGAAATTAAATATAATAGGTGGTGGAATGACCGGGTTGGCCGCAGCTTACATTGCAGCCAAACAAGGTATTAAAGTAACTGTGGTTGAGGGGAGCGATAAGTTTGGAGGTTTGCTAAATACTTTTGAAATCGGCGGCAACCAGTTGGAACATTACTACCATCACTTTTTTACGCAAGATGCCGAATTGCGTTGGCTATTGAAAGACCTGGGCATTGCCGATAAAGCCTTTTACAAAAAAACCACGATGGGAGTTTTCAGAAATGGCAAGATATATAATTTTAATACGCCTATCGATTTATTGAAGTTCAAACCCGTTGGCTTTATCGGAAAAATCCGTTTTGGTTTAACCAGTATCTTTCTGGGTAAATTTGCCAAGTGGCGTGAAAACGAAGAAATATCTACTTTAGATTGGTTTTATAAATGGGCGGGCAAAGACCTAACCGATGCGCTCTGGAAACCCATGCTCAATATTAAGTTTGGTCCTTATGCTCACGAGGTACCTCTATCATGGATGATTGGTCGCATGGCACAACGCCTGGGTTCACGTAAAGATGGTGATGAAAGTTTAGGATACATTCAGGGAAGCTGGAAAACCCTGATGGATGCACTTGTGAAGCGATTGGACGAAATGGGTGTAGAACTTATCAAAAACGAGCCAGTAGAAGCCTTTAAGATTGAGAATAATGAAATAAAAAGTATCAAAACTAAAAACTTGCAGATTGGTGCTGATGGCGATAAGTTTCTGCTAACTATTCCATCTATCTATTTTGATAAGATTAAAAACTCTCCGCTTGATGCCAATGGTATTGAATACTTTGGTGCTGTGTGTACCATTCTGGAATTGAAAAAATCACTAAGTCATATTTATTGGATGAATGTAGCCGACCAGGGTTTCCCATTTGGTGGGGTGATTGAGCATACCAATTTCATTCCGAAAGAGCAATACAATGGTTCTCACATTGTGTATCTGTCTCGCTATTTTGCTATGAGCGAAGATCTGGCAAAAATGAGCAATGATGAAATCAAAAAAGTGATGATTCCACCATTGAAACGCATTAATCCTGAGTTTTCAGAAGATTGGATTAAGAATGTATACATCTTCAAAACCAATACGGCTGCAACCGTTTGTGATTTGAACTTCTCTGAAAAAGTACCCGCTTGTGAAACCCCAACCAAAAATCTGTATATAGCCAATATGGCTCATATCTACCCTGATGAACGTAGTACCAATAACTCTATCAGAGTAGCGGCAGAAGCTTGTAAAGTAATGGGTATGAATAGCGATTTTGTTCCTTATGGAGCCTCACTTTCAGGAAAAATTGGATTCGGAAACAATTCTGAAAAATAATACAACTATTTTTCAAGTACGAAACTTTCAGGTGTTGATAAGCGTTTTTTCATCATACGCGTTTTCAAAGGAAAGTCTTGCTTCAATAAAAAAAGCAAGACTTTTTTATTTCATATTCCCCTCTTTGCCCTTTTCTGTTCCAAATACCCTATCTTTGCGAACTAAACATTCGCATTAAGCCCTTGTTATAATGATTTCTATTGTAATTCCCATTTTTAACGAAGAAGAAAATCTCCAAAATCTTTATACCCGATTAACTGCTGCTGCTCCGTCCTGGGCAGAGGATTATGAAATTGTATTAGTAGATGATGGCTCTCGTGATAGTTCATTAACTATGATGAGGGTAATGGCCGAAAAAGATGCACGTGTGAGGGTAGTAAAACTTTCCAGAAATTTCGGACATCAACCTGCTATTTCAGCCGGAATAAAAACAGCCAAAGGCGATGCCATCGTCATTATGGATGGTGACCTACAAGACCCACCGGAAGAATTAAATAGATTTCTGGATAAATGGCGTGAGGGATATGAGGTAGTATATGCTATAAGAACCAAACGCAAAGAAGGTTTCTTCAAGAAAATTGCCTATTCTACTTTCTATAGAATATTAGCCTGGATTTCTGATATTGAGATACCTTTGGATTCCGTTGATTTTTGCGTGATGTATATAAAAGTGGT
>CBIHRH010000415.1:0-5160 GCA_966212365.1 uncultured Emticicia sp.
GAAACTCCAGAATAAGGTTCTTAACACCATGATTGATATGTCAGATAGTCAATCTGGTACTCAAATCAGAAAAAAGTATTCACCCAAACCATCGGGAACCTCCAACGAGAAGGCATAAATCTGTCAAAAATATGCAGATTGTTTGGGATAAGTCGACAAGCTGTTTATCAGCATCAGAAACATACCTTAAGAAGAGAAGAAGAACTGTTGAAAATCAAGGAGTTAGTAGAAAAGCAAAGGCACCTGATGCCGAGAATAGGTACAAGAAAGTTATACTATCTTTTAGCTTCTTCTTTTAAGGGGATGGGTATTAAAATTGGCAGAGATGCCTTGTTTAATTATCTATCCAGGGAACAGATGCTGATTAAACCTGCAAAAAGTTATACCAAGACTACTTTTTCCAAGCATTGGTTACGTAAATATCTAACTTGTTGAAAGATACAGTAGTTAGTAGAGTTGAACAGGTCTTTGTTAGTGATATTACCTATGTAAAATCGCATCAGAGAACACACTATTTATCATTAGTTACTGATGCCTTTAGCAGAAAGATTGTGGGTTATCAATTAAGTGATGATATGAGTGCTGAGAATGTAGTCAAAGCCCTAAAAATGGCAATTAGGAATAGAAGAACCAAAGAACCGCTTGTTCATCATTCTGACAAAGGAGTACAGTATTGTTCCCAAATTTATCAGGCAGTACTAAGTAAACATCATATAACTCCTTCTATGACTGATGGATATGATTGTTATCTGAATGCTTTAGCTGAGAGAATCAATGGTATACTAAAAAATGAATTCTTATTATATGATTGTGAATCAAAAAACCATTTAGAAATCCTTATCAAAGAATCAATTCGTACTTACAATCAGGTAAGACCTCATTTAAGTTTGAAGATGGATACGCATGAGTATATTTATCAAAAAACCAGTGAAGTAACCTCCACTGGTTAAGAATTTTATCCTTTAAAACTTGTCAATTTATTTTAGGACGACTCAAAGAACTAGTGTATAAGTAACTCCCCTTAAGGGGTTGGACGGACGCCTTGTGGGGCTTTTTACAATGTCGAATCAGATTTGGCTGAATCTGCCGGAGCTCTTGGTACTACCTCCAAAGGAGTCTGTGGTTGAGGCTGACTGGCTGGAGCAAGCGGATGCTCTAAGAATTGAACATCTGTTATAAAATACTTAGTATCGCCATTCCAAGGGAAGGTGAAAAACTTTTCTCTGTATATTAAAGTTACTCGCTCGCCTGTTTTTAGCGCTCTTTGTAATTTAGGCGTAACCGAATCTAATTTGCATGAAAAATCCCAGTAGCGTGGCGTAAGCGTACCTGTCTCCCCCGAATATCCTCCTTCATTCAAAACCCCTTCAAATGTTTTAAAAACATATCCTCGTTCACTGATTTTTGAGATCGTTCCGGCTCTTTCTCCACTTGAGTAATAACCAGCAGTAAGATAATAGGCTATTCCTAAGACTACCAATAATAATATTATCAGAAAAACTCTCAGTTTCATTGCGTTATCGTTTATTTATGTTGATGGTGCAAATGAAATGATTTTTAAGAGAATTGCAAAAAGTAAGGTGTCAATATTAAATGAAATTGATGCGTAGATTAAGTCCGATGTTGTATGGACGAATCTTCAGATAATTGTTCGCATCGAATGATTGAGAAAGGCTATATCTGAATGTAGGCTCAATCCAGAGAGATTTGCCACCCTTAATTGGGTAAGATATACCAACAGAAGCATTGACATAATAACCGAAATCTTTGTTATTCAATACGTGCACAGCCTCAGTACCACCGATGGCATAGACACTGGTTTTTTTACGGCTGATGAGATAGGCATTATCTAATTTCAAGCCCAAAGTTTGCATGAATTGCTTTTGGGCCACCTGCTCACCAATACCTACCAAAGTATAAGTACCATTATCGGTTGTCTGAACTTCATAATCACCACTATTTATTTCATAATTAGCCCATTGTTGCAAGCCAGTATAAGTTCCTGAAATGCCCATAGCAAAGCGGTCTGACAGTGGCTTCATTGCGCCTGCTCTTACTTGTATACCTAATCTCTGGTTATCAATAGCATCCAAGCGACCTACTTGTTGAATATAGGCATTCGTTTGAGGCAGAATCGTAAAAGCTTGATAGGTTTGTAAAGGCATCAGACTGGCTGTAAAGTTAATCTTGCGATGCACTCTCTGTTCTTGTTCCTCTACCTGGTAAGGTCTTTCAGCATTATAAGCAATAGCACTGAAAGGTTTACGAATGGCTTTTTGCTGGAACTCTTTCCTAGATAATTGCTCTAGTCTTAACTCCTCTGCAGTTTTATTTTCTGAGTTATTATTCACTAATACCTTGTTTTCATTATTAGCTTTTGGAGTAATTTCTTCTTTATCCGAAAAAGGAGGATTTACATCTGAATCCTGATTATTTTCATGATTAGGTTTATTGTTAGCTATAAGAGTTCCCTGATTATTGTCTACGGTCTTTCTTCTCTCTTTTGTTGTTTTTTTATTACCTGTTATCAATTCTTTATTAGAAATACCGCTTTTATCTGCTTTATTAGTTGTGGTGTTAGCTGCTATATTTTCATTGGACGATTTAACTGTTTCCGACTCTTTTTCAGAAGAGTTCTCTGTTATTGGTGTTTCTGGTGATGTTTGCTCAAGTGTCGTATCTCCTGATTTTTTAACAGTTGATTGAGTAGGAGAAAGTTTTTTATCGCCAGACTTAACGGCTGTCATGCCAGTATTGTCTTTGCTATTCAACAACCACCACAAACTGCCTAGTAATAGTACAATTCCTGCAGCGATACCCACACGATAGAAGAGAGGGATGATGATGCCACGACGGCGTTTTTTAGGCTGAATAGCTTCCTGTATTTTCAGCCAACTAATGGCTTGCGGTTCGGGTTCGTAATCTTTGAATTTCTGAGCCAGGTCAACACCTGCGCGAATCTTTTCCCATGAATAGGCTTGTGGTTCGGGTTCATAGTCATTCATCCTTTGAGTAAGGTCAAGACCCGCACGGATTTTCTCCCATGATTCATCCTGTGGTTCAGCTTCGAAATCCTGAAACATCTGAGAAAGTTGTATAGACGCACGAATCTTGTCCCAGGATTCATCCCTGGGCTCAGCTTCAAAGTCCTTAAACATTTCCGACAGTTTTTTCTTTGTTTCGTCGTCTGGTTGCATATTGTATTCCCTATGGGAAATTTTTAAACAGCTACGCCCATTTCTATGAGCTTTTTCCTTAAATGAACCTTGGCTCTTGATAATTGGGACTTTGATGTCCCCTCTGAAATGCCCAGAATTTTAGCTATTTCATTGTGTTCGTAACCATCAATCAGGTACATATTTACTACCATTCTGTATCCGTCTGACAATTCGTTAATTACGGCCACAATTTCTTCATGACCCAATTGTGATATAGCGCTTATATCTGCATTACTGGTATCTTCCAGCACATGGTAATCGACAAACTGTCTTTCGTTGGTATTTTGCCGATAGTGGTCAATAGCCGTTCGGATAACCAACGATTTTACCCAATATTCCACTGATTCAGGTTTTTGTAAATCCTGAATTTTATTAAAAACTTTAATAAAAGCCTCCTGAAAAATATCTTCGGCTTCCATAACCGTACGTGCATAACGCCGACAAATACCCAATAACCGACCTTTATAAAGATTATAAAAGGCGGCTTGCGCTCTGGGGTCGTTCCTTTGGCATCCAAGTACTAATTCAATTTCATTGGGCATTCTCAAAAGGATTGCAGTGTTCTTAGTAATAACGTTTAAAAGCTGTTTGAATTGAATTTTTAGAACGAAACAAGATTAACTCAAACAGATTTTTCTGAATAGGCTAGCATTATCTGCCCCGAATAATAGTGGTAGTCTGGTATTAACCTTTTCTTGCCGCCACAAAATTGCCATTTGCATCAAAGCTTAAAATATAATATTCACTGCCAACTTTGATAGCTATAATATATGAAAACAACTGGCCGTCAACGTAATGTATCACCCCAGCCTGAAATGCCCAACCTGTATAATAAGTATTGAAATATCCTCTGATTTTATCGGTTATGTCGCTATCCTGTATGTATTTCGCGACCAGTTTGCCATTATTGAATTTCAACGGATTTTCCAGACCACCAATTACTTTTCCTTTATCATCAAAAGAATAATTAATGACGAAGTTATCTTTCACAATTGCCACCCAATAGATTTTCTTTCCCTTATCGGTAATGAGTGAGGTTTGTATATAGGTAAATTCCTGGTGGCGTGCAGCCAGAAATGAGGTAATTGTTTCCGGTAAATCTTTAGGCTCAATGGTTTTAATCTCATATTTACCACTCGAAGCACCTAATGGACCGCATACCTGTTGCCCACGCAAAAATTCCCCCAATTCGTTAAATTGAAGGGAGAATTGTTTCTTATTACTTGTTATTAAAATATAATATCCTTGTAAAGCTCCATTTTGCGAAAATGTAATCCCATTTTCATAGGTCCAATCTGTAAAATTCAAATTCAGGCCTTCTTTGATTGATTGAGGTAAATCTACAAGAGCCAAAGGCCGATAATCTAATTTATAAACTGGTACCATAAGCCCCAGTGTACCAGATCTTAATATATTCCCTTTTTCATCAAACAGATACTCATAGGTAGTCAGCTCTTTGGTAATAACAACAGAATAGAGTTTGTTACCACCCTGAATAGATACTGCCGCTTTGACAAAGGTGTAATTCTGATGTTTTTCGTACAGATAGTTCTTAATTACTTCGGGTAAATCTTTTTGCTCAATGAAATAGATTTTAGGTGGCCCACCCATACCGCCCATTGGAGCAGGGCCAGGTCTGTCATTAGAAGCTACCATAATTAAGGTGCCTGTAGCATCAAAAATAATGGCTATATCTTTGCCATCGGTCAATGTTACAATTACCTTATAACCTATAATGGTGCTATTATTAGGAGCTACTTGCTGACATACATTTTTTATGGCTGCTCCGGGGAAATTTGTATTAATATATGTCTTTGCGTTATCAGGCAGTTGTATACTAGCAGCTATCTTATAAGTCTCAGTGATTTTTCCTATATTATTAACTATGGCAGACATACGGTCAACCTTAAACTGGAAATTCGACTCCCATAGTTTATCTTTT
>CBIHRH010000416.1:0-5154 GCA_966212365.1 uncultured Emticicia sp.
TAGTTAAAATTTAATTAGTAAATTTTAATCACATTTTAACTGCGTTTTAAGTAATAATTAACTAATAAGAAGCATCAAAATGGCATTTGGAGTGCAGAGGGATTTACAGTCACTAAATAGAGCCTTTTTTGACAGAGATTAATTTTTTTAATAATACAATTTCAACACATCATACCCAAATCTCAAAATCAACCCAAAAACCACAATCAGGAATATCACTCTCACAAAGGCATTCCCCCGCAGAATAGCTATTTTGCTGCCAACATAAGAGCCTGCCATATTACAAATCATCATTGGGAAAGCTATCTGAAATATCACAAATCCTTTGCTAACAAAGAAAATCAGAGAGGCAATGTCTGCAATTACATTCACTACTTTTGAAATGGCTGATGCCGATAAAAAGCTATAGCCAATAATACTTACAAAACCAAATACCAATAAACTGCCCGTTCCAGGCCCTACAAAACCATTATAAAAGCCTGTAGCCATACCTATCAGCAATCCACAAAAAGGAATGACTTTTAAGCTGAAACGAAGTTTTTCCCCTTGTCCTAAATCTTTTTTACGGTAGGTATAGATAGCTATCACGCTCATTAAAATCAGGATAGTCGGTTTCAGGATTCGAGCGCTCATTATGCTTGATAGTAATGCACCTGAATACGACATCACAGCCGCCCCAATACCAGAATAGAATACGGTTTTCCAGGGAATTTTTACTTTTTTGGAGTATTGATAGCCCGCTACTGCGGTACCCATAAACGAAGAAAAACGATTAGTGCCAATTATCTGCGGCACCGAATAAGAAGGGAATAAAATAAACAAAGCAGGGACTTGCACCAAGCCACCACCCCCTACAATAGAATCTATAAAACCTGCAAAAAAAGCTGCTATGCAGGCGATTATGGTTGTTTCAAGCATGGAAATATGAAGAGAAGAGGCAAGAACTAGAATAGGAAGAGTAAAGGCGAACTGGAAGTTCGCCCCACAAATTTTTTCTAATTATTGTGACCACTCTGTTGGGGTTCTGTCCCAACGATGGGTTTTGAGTTTTAAGCGAAGATTTTCATCTAATTTCTTGCCGTCGCTGCTACCGATATTGGCTTCAACGTGACGAATTTTTCTCATACCTGGTATAATGGTATGCACATCATCATTACACAAGATAAAGCGCAGAGCCATTTCAGGCATAGTCATTCCTTCTGGTACCAATGGTTTCAGGGCATCGGCGTGTTCTACACTTGGTATAAGATTTTCCGGCACAAAATAAGTAGAGCGCCAGTCATCAGCAGGGAATGTGGTTTCTTTTGTTAATAAACCTGTCAGAGTCCCTTCATCAAATGGTACACGGGCAATCACGCCTATATCCAGTTTCTTACACAGCGGAAATAACTCATCTTCCGGATTCTTGTCGAAGATATTGTAAATTACCTGCACTGTATCAATTAAGCCTGTTTTCAGAGTTTCTAATACATTATTCGGCTCCCAGCGGTTTACGCTGATACCGAAGTTTTTTACTTTACCTTCCTGTTTCAGTTTAGTAACAGCCTCTTTCCAATCATCGTTATTCGCCCAGGCATCTTCCCAAACGTGGAATTGTTGCAAGTCTATACAATCAACTGCCAGATTCTTCAAACTCTTTTCTGTATACTCAATGATATGACTCGCAGGGAAACAGTCTTCCAATAAAAAGTGTGATTTCGACGGCCATATAAAATTCTTCGGCGGAATCTTGGTAGCAAAATACAAACGCTTACTTGCATATTTCTTCAATACATTGCCTAAAATCTCTTCGCTTTTTCCCGCACCATAACCCCAGGCAGTATCAAAAAAATTACAGCCTAATTCAACCGAACGGTCAAGCGACTGACCTACTTCATCCTTGTCGGAGCCTGTCCAACCAGCTAATCCCCACATACCATACCCTATTTCGCTGACGTTCCAGTCGGTACGTCCAAATCTTCTATACTGCATGTTTTTATAGTTATGTTATTTAAAATACAAAGGTTTGGGAAAAAGGAGAACGGAACAAGGAGAATGGAAAAATTAATCAATTCACAATACCTTCTCCTTGTTCCCGCGCGGTGTCCGCCTACTCCTTTCTCCTATTTAAAGTAGCAATAATCCATGCGATGATGCCTATCAGAAATAAGGCAATGCTGATACCGAAAGCTACCCATTTGAACATACCTGCACTGGAAGCAAGACTGGCAGCGCCGTCAGCTCTTTCAGGAAAGGTATTGAGCATGGCAATGATTCCTGCATTTTCCGCGAAATCGCCTATAGTAGCTAAAATCGGGAAAATATTGAGTTGTTGTATAAAGCTATTTGCCGCAAAGCCTCTTTTGAACACATAGCTTAATAGGAGAATATTAGTAATGGTATAAATAATCGGATAGATAATATCAATAACTGCTTCGGCAAAGAGGTAGTATTTTCTTCCTTCTTCTCCATAGGCTGTCAGCATATTGTAAGCCTCGTCAGCAGTGAAGCCAAATTTAAGGTCTAATACGCCTAATGTGTTTGTAGGGTCAAATTTACCTTGCATATAAGGTAGAATTACGGCTGAAATAATCATTTGCAGGATGAAGAAAATCAGCACATTTAGTCCTGACGCATGGCGTCTGGCAAAATTCGAAAGGGAAGTGAGCATTGCAGTTTATAAGGTTAGATCAATGAAAAGATTGATTACAAATATAAAGAAACAAGTGTATAATTTGCCTTTTTATTGACTATTTCAGCTTACTTTTTCTACTTTAACGGCTACATTGTTAAAGGCTGCATTACCTGTTAATTCATCTACAACATATTCATCGGTTAGGTCATTAATGCTCACGCCAGCATATTTAGCGGCTACATTTAACTGAACTCCCTTTCTTGCATGTCCATATCCATGAGGCATACTTACAACACCCTGCATCATATGGTCAGTAATTTCAATCGGTAATTCTACACAACCCACTCTTGAAGTTACTTTCACTATTGATTGATTATCAAGATTAAGCTTTTGTGCATCTGCTGAGTGAATCATTAAAGTGCATCTGTTGCGCCCTTTCACTAATCGCTCTGAATTATGCATCCACGAATTATTGTCTCTCAGATGCCTTCTGCCAATCAACAGATAGTCGAACCCATTTTGGGTATCAGCACTTTTTAAAGATTGAGTAAGCCTTTCTATATCTTTAACTAATATTTCAGGAGCAATATTAATCCGTTTATCCGGCGTTAATAAACGTTTGGGGAGAGAGGGTTTCAAAGCTCCTAAATCGATGCCATGAGGATTATCCTTTAGTTGTTGTAAAGAGAGTTGATAAGGGCCAAACTGCAAGCCCATGTCTAATTTTACTTCGGGTGGCTCCGGATTAAAAGGTTTCTCAGATTGATTATTTAATCGATGCGCTAATTCCTGATAAATCTCCCAATCATATTTAGCGCCTTCAGCTTTCTGGAATAAGGCTTCTGAATATTTAGCCGTATTTCTGACAGCCAACACATGGAAAGTGGTATCATAATGGGAAACTTCCAAGCCTGTGGCAGGAGGCAATATAATATCTGCATGGCGCGTGGTTTCGTTGATATAAATATCAATAGCCACAATAAACTCCAGTTGCTCAAAAGCCCGGTCTAATTGTCCACCATTGGGTGTGGAAAGCACTGGATTACCACAGCTGATAACCATAGCCTTTATTTGAGATTCGCCTTCGGTTAGAATCTCTTCTGCTAAAGTAGCCACGGGCAATTCTCCTAAAAACTCAGGTAATTTTCTGACTCTGCTTTGCCAGCGATTAAATTTATTCTCTGACCTTGCTCTTGCTAAAAAATCTAGTGCAGGACTTGTAAACATAGCTCCTCCTGCTCTATCCAGATTTCCGGTTAATACGTTTATAGCATTAATCAGCCATTGCGCGATACTCCCAAAAGTCTGTACAGATACTCCTACTCTCCCATAACAAACGGCTGCTTTTGCCTGAACAAAAGTATAGACTAGTTGGCGGATTTGTTTAGGAGAAATACCTGTTTGCTTTTCTACTCTTTCAGGAGTGAATGGTGAAGCAATTTCTCTCAACTTTTCAATACCATCAGTAAATTCGGCCAGTCTGTCTAAATTTGTAAGATTTTCGGCAAAAATGGTTTGAATCATCGCTAATAAAAGGAGAGCATCTGTTCCCGGACGGATGAAATAATGTTCGTCTGCTTTGGCTGCAGTTTCGGTAAAGCGAGGGTCAATTACTACCACCTTCCCACCTCTTTTCTGAATAGCTTTCAATCGATTAGCTACATCAGGTACTGACATAATACTGCCATTAGACGCAATCGGATTACCTCCGATGATGAGCATATAATCGGTATTGTCAATATCAGGAACAGGCATTAGCATCGGGTGGCCGAACATCTGCCATGCGGCAAAATGATGCGGTAATTGATCAGCAGAAGTGGCCGAAAATAGGTTTTTTGTATGGAGAGCCCTGGCAAAAGCAGGAGAATTCATAGAAGTACCAAAATTATGTATTGATGGATTCCCCTGATACATACCTACGGCATTGTTTCCATATTTTGTCTGAATATCTTTTATGCGAGCAACAACCTCTTCAAAAGCCTCTTCCCATGAAATCTGTTGCCAGCCGTCTCCCATACGCTTAACTGGGAATTTGAGTCGATTAGGGTCTTCATAAATATCCTTTAACGCTACTGCTTTCGGACAAATATGTCCACGACTGAAAGGGTCATTTTTATCGCCTTCAATTTTCGTTATCATTCCTTCTTCTACTCTGATTTCAAGCCCGCACATAGCTTCGCAGAGATTGCAGGTTCGATAATGTGTCAATGTTTGCATAAGTGTAAGGCAGCTAGTACGAATAGCAAGTTAGCGTTTTTTTGAGACACTCTTTTGAAACTGAAAATAATTTTAGCCTGAATAGTAGCAGTAATTCAAAAAAAATTAAATTTGCAAGACAACATGACTTCGTAGCTCAGTTGGTAGAGCAATTGAGTGAGCGTCACACGCTCTTAATCAGCGGGGCGAGAGTTCGAGTAAATAAATGATTAAAAATAACACAATGACTTCCTAGCTCAGTTGGTAGAGCAACTGAGTGAGCGTCACCCGCTCTTAATCAGCGGGGCGAGAGTTCGAGTAAATAAATGATTAAAAATAACACA
>CBIHRH010000417.1:0-5140 GCA_966212365.1 uncultured Emticicia sp.
CTATAACAGCATCTTTTTGTTGAATCGACTCTTTCAGTTGCTCAGTTATACCATCTAACAAGTCATTCAGATCAATTTCTTCAAAATGTCTTTCAGCAGAGTTGGCACGAGAATAGGCTAGCAAATCCAGGATCAATTGCTGCATACGCCTGGAGGCATTTTGCAATCGGCCAAAGTAATCTTTGCCCTTATCTGACAGGGTGTCCTTTTCGATTTCCAGAATGCGTGCAGAGAAAGTCTGAATTTTACGTAGGGGTTCTTGTAAATCATGACTCGCTACATAGGCAAATTGCGCCAATTCGTTATTGAGTTTACTCAACCCCTCATTCGATTCTTCCAATTGTTGAGTGCGTTGTTTTACTTGTCCTTCCAATTCATTGGTAAACAACTTCCAATCGTGGACATCAGTGCTTGTTCCCACCCATATAATGATATTTCCATCTTCATCCTTTTGAGGCACTGCACGGCTTAATTGCCAACGATACTGCCCGTCATTCCTTCTGAACTGATGTTCGGCCTTAAATAAATTCCCTTCTTGTATGGCTGCAAGCCAGGCATTTCGGTTACTTTCTTTTTCTTCGGGGTATACTAACTTTAACCATCCTTCGTGCCCCAATTCTTCTACAGTAAGACCGGAATAATCATATACCGCCTGGTTAAAATAGTTCATTTTTCCATATGCATCACTTGTCCAGATATGTTGAGGCATAGAGTCAGCCAACAATCTGAACACTTCTTCGCGTTTCTCCAATTCCTTCTGATAATTCATTTCGCTGGTTATATCCCGAATCGTCCCCATCATTTTGTAAGGAGTGCCGTGTTCGTCATATAAAACCTTTCCTTTACCCTCCATCCAGTGAATACTCTTATCTTTCCATACTAATCTTGAGACATAATGCAGAACTCCTGTCTTGTAAGCTTCTTCAAAAGCCTTTTTTCTGATAGGCAAATCATCCGGATGTAAGTGCGCTACTAATTCCTCATGAGTTAATACCGCATCTGGTTTATAGCCAAATATTTCAAGATACCTTGATGAATAATCTACTTCTCTTGTTATCAGATTTAGATCCCAGGTACCCAGGTCGCTGGCTTCAATCAATATTTTCAGTCTTTCTTCATTTTCGGCTATTACACGTTCAATATGCTTTTGTCTGGTAATATCACGTGCAATCTTCGAGGTACCAATTATCTCTCCCTCTTTATTTTTTACTGGTGAGATTGTCAGTGAAATATCTATTATATGGCCATCTTTCCTGACACGCTGCGTCTCAAAATGTTCAATCCGCTCACCTTTCTTCAAAAGGCTGATAATTTTATCTTCTTCCTGTAATCGACTTTCCGGTATCAATTTAGAGACATGCTGTCCTATCATTTCAGAAGCTTCATAACCCATAATTCTATGCCCGGCTTCATTCCAACTACTTATGATACCATCTAAACCTTTACTTAAAATCAAATCGTCTGATGACTCTACAATGGCAGCCAAGGTGGCCATCTTTTCTTCAGTAGCTTTATTTTCTGTAATATCTTTAACAGTTCCTAAAAGCCTGACCGGAATACCCTCCTGATTATAATACACTTTAGCATTGGTTTCTATCCATTTTTTGGCTCCATCCCGCAGAGTAATAACAAACTGGTAGCTTAAAATTCCTAATTTTAATGAGTCCTGGTAAATTTGTTTGCGCTTTTCCTCATCATTCAGTTTTAATATTTCGAAATACTTTTCCAGGCTAATAGGACCTTCTATGCCAAACATCTTATTCATGATGTCTGACGAAAGCACTTCTCCTGTCGAAATATTATAATCATAAACACCTATATTGCTTGCATCAACCGCCAAACGCATCCTTTCCTCCAACTCTTCTACTTTTTTACGGGTAACTATTTGTTCAGTAATATCATAACCCGAAAGAATAATCCCAACAGTTTCTGATTTTGAATTTAACACGGGTTGAAAAGTAAAATTGGCATAAGCCTCTTTTATTCTTCCATCGCCCTGCTTAAATCGAAAATGCATTTCGCTACCTTCATAAGTTATTCTTGAGGTATAGACTTTATCTAAAATATCCAGAAAACCTTGTTCTCTTAATTCGGGCAATGTTTCTTCAACCGTTTTTCCGATTAGTTCACGTTGCCCTACAAAGTGTAGATATGATGGATTTGCCAGTTCGTAAGTAAAGTCGGCACCACGTAGCACACAAAAAATACCAGACGCCTGCTTGAAAAAGTTATAAATAGCCTGCTGGAAGTCTAATTGAACAGCTAGTTGTGAATCATCAGGTATTATTAATGATGATTGAATACTCATAGTGGTGAGTCCGGTTAAAATTCAAAAATGCTAAGTCAACTTTAAATACAAATATAGAGAATTCCGTGAATTTTTCTTGAATCGTTGCAAATGGCAAGAGTATCGGAAGGAGTTTTTTGAGACGCGAACTTTTGCAGTGAAAATTACTGATAAAATGAAGCCATAAAAACAATAGGCAGAATGATATAACAAGAGCGTAAGAAAGAAGCTGATACTCCAGATGTATTTTATTAGCAAGAAAACAAATAAAACTTAAAGAAGCCCTCTACCCTTACCTCTCTGCCCTATGCTATTAAAATAAATAGGCAGGCTCATTTCTCGTTCTGAGGTAAGTATTTTTTTGACAGTTTCGATATAATCATTGTAAGAATCAGGTTTAGTTACAAACAGATTTGCACCTGCAAGATAGGCTTTCTCTACCTGGCTTTTATTCTTATCGCTGGTTAATACTACTGAAAAAGTATTATTCCACTTATTGTCTTTTCTGATTTCCTTTAAACACTGAATACCACTCTTTTTAGGTATATTCATATCTAATACAACTACATCAAAAGTCAGTGATTGAGCCGATTTGAGTTTATCCATTAACTCTTTGCCATTGTTTACAATGGTAAGTGTAGCCGGAATACTTACTTCTTCTAAGGCCTCCTGAAATATCTTCTGATACTCGGCGTCTTTTTCGGCTAGAACGATGTTAAGAGAAACGCACATATATCAATATGTATTTAGGTCTGACAATATAGCTACCAATAAAAATGACTAATCAAACTTGTAAAATGGTGTTTTATAATAGAGGTGACTTTATAAAAGGGTAGCACTTTATCTGAAAAAGAGGAGAATATCTAATAAAAGTGGCATAAAACCTTTACCAAAACATAAACCGATACAAAAGGATACTCTTTTGCCGGAGATACAAACTTAAGCAAATAAATTGTAGAATTGTTTACACAATTTCTCAAAAAAATAAAATTTAACGCTAAGTTAATATGGAACTGCATATAAGAAGGTAAAGGCAACGGAGATTTTAGGAGAGAAGACGATTAAATCACCTTTATTAGCAAAAATTTATCATGATTTAACATTTCCTGATAAAGTTCAGGTTTATGAGACATAGTACGGATTTTGGGGAGCAGTTCACTTTTTAATATGGAAGTTTCAGTTAATGTTAATGCCAGACTTAAGTTAGCGAAATAATTAATCACTAAACAGCCATGCTTGGGTGAACTGCCTTAATTTTTATCTATTGGCTGAAGAATATTTAAACTATTATAAGCTATTCTTTGCTTTCATTTAAACTTATTCATCAACCTCAAAGCAAAGTCTAATTCAACATCTTTATGCTGTAATATATCTTCAATGGTTGGTACAATCTGATAATCAGGTATAGTGCCTCTATCAGAATGTTTCGATTTTTTTACAGCATTGATGTATTTATAAAGTGGGATATAGGCAATAATCTGACTGTTAGGTAATACCGCCTCAGTTCTACCACCCGATGTATTGCCATAGTATCCACCACCTGTTTCTTCGCCGATAAAAATTGCTCTGCCATTACTTCGGGCGGTGGCACAAAAATCTGCTGTGGTTGAGAAGCTCAATCCATTGGTCAGAATAAAAACTTTGCCTTTGAAACTATTAGATTGCGGTTTTTGCGCACCTAACAAAGGGTTTTCATCTACTTTCACCGCATGTGTATTAGAAGCTTTGGAGAAAAAATATCTGAACTGTTTCTGACTAAGATAACTGTATAGCAAGGAACCATAATCATCCGCTCCTCCTCCATTGTTTCTTACATCTACAATCAGATTGCCAATCTTCTTATTCTTTATTGCTGTAAAAGCACTATCCAGAAAACCACCAAAATCTACATTTGCCCGACTGATTCTTCCTTCATCAAATGTTTTTACAGTCAGCAATGCTGTTGTATTATTCAGAAAAGTTGATTCTAAAGGTCTGGAATTACTTTGCTTCTTTTGGTATTCACAAACAAAGTCTTTAGTAGCTTTACTGGCAATTGTTCTGGTTTCTAATATGCCGTTCTTGGTTTTATATTGTACCTCAAAAGTACTCTTATCACCAAATAGCCAATGATAGAAAATCGGAAAAGCTTCATCGTTTAATTGTTGCCTTTTTTTGGTTTTGATAGTTCCATCAGAAGGCAGGTATTTATAAATTTTTTGTGTAATTTCTTTAATAGTTTTACCATCAATTTTTACTATTTCGGTTCCGGCAGGTAAGCCTTCAACTCCTCCACATAGTACATAAGCTTTATCGTTGACAAAGTAAGGATAGAATGGAAAGACCTTTTCATTCTCATTATAATGACTCATTAGCAACCGAGGTACATTACTCCCTGTATGTCCATCTTCCAAAGCACCGATTACCTGCAGAATCGACTTGCCAAACTCCAAAACTGTCATAGGCCTATTCAATGTGGCATAACAACTATCCATAAATTTATCTAACTGCTGCCTGGTTTTATAGGTATAGATTCCTGCATGATTTTTCTCCAATGCCTCTCTGAAAGCTTTGAAGTCTTGTTGCAATTGGGCAGGCTCTATCAGCTTATTGGGTTTTGAATCAGTAGTAATCCGGCTAACTTTTCTGATGGTTGAAATTTGGGTATAGCAGGTATCTTTTTCATTGAGCACAATCAAGAAATCGTAGGTTTTATCCGGTGCTACATCAAATGAAATAGAATCGATATCGGTGTAAAATGTAATGCGTTTTTCAACGATGGGTTCCAAAGCCTGATATACATCAGGCTTTGCATCAGACGTAAGATTCCAGACACCTTTCTGAAAATTTTTCCCATCACGCACATCTACTTTC
>CBIHRH010000418.1:0-5136 GCA_966212365.1 uncultured Emticicia sp.
GGAAGTAACTGCAGGGGTCGATTTCAATATGTCAATTATAGCTTTAGCAGTTTTTGCCATCATCATCACTATTGGTGGTATGAAGGTTATTGGTTATACCGATGTAATTCAGGTTGTCGTATTAGTATTAGGCGGATTAATCACTACCTATCTGGCAATGGATTTAGTTGCTAAGCATTTTGATAAACCCAATATTCTAAGTGCTTTTGGTACATTGAAAGAACAGGCAGATTCGCATTTTCACATGATTTTGCCAAAATCCAGCCCTTATTATAAAGACTTACCGGGATTAACGGTAATTATTGGAGCTATGTGGGTGAATAACCTGAATTACTGGGGTTGTAATCAATATATTGTACAACGTACTTTAGGAGCCGATTTAAAAACTGCCCGACAAGGGATTGTTTTTGCAGCATTCTTAAAATTATTAATACCACTGATAGTAGTTATTCCGGGTATTGCTGCTTTTGTATTATACCAGAATGGCGTATTTCAAAAAGAAATGTTAGATGCCACCGGAGTTGTAAAACCTGACCATGCCTATCCTGTTCTTTTGAATTTATTACCATCAGGATTAAAAGGGATTGCGTTTGCTGCTTTAACAGCCGCAATTGTTGCGTCTTTGGCCGGAAAAGCCAACAGTATCTCTACGATTTTCTCTTTAGATATTTATAAAATTTATATCAAACCCGATGCTTCTGACAAACATCTGGTGAAAGTAGGTCGTATTGCGGTTTGGGTAGCTATGGGTATTGCAGCCTTGATTGCTCCGCAACTACGCGTGCTTGATCAGGCCTATCAGTTTGTGCAGGAATATTCAAGCTTTATTACGCCTGGGGTATTTGCTATTTTCTTTTTAGGTTTATTCTGGAAAAGAACTACAGGCACTGCTGCTTTGGTTGCTGCGTTATTGACTATTCCATTATCTTTAGGAGGTAAACTCTGGTTTCCGGAAATTCCATTCCTGGACCGTATGGGTATTATCTTCCTGATTTTGGTAGCCTTGATGGTAGCTCTAAGTTTGACATCTAAGAGTGCGAATAATGCCAAAGGCATGGATATTGGTGTTCCTAAACCTAATTTCACGACCGGATTTATTATTTATAGTATCATTATCTGTGGGGTTTTAGTTGCTTTATATACAGCGTTTTGGTGAGATTGATTAATTCAATAGATATTTTTTAACACTGCGAGCGTCCCGCTCGCGCCACAATTTTTTTACAAATGCTTTTAACGACCAAAGAAATATTTAAAAAGAGTTATGGGAAGTATGGTATTCCTGCCGTAAATGTGTTTTTTATGGAAGAGGTACACGGCCTTTTTGCAGCAGCAGAAAAAGCCAATGCTCCTTTTATTGTGCAGACCACCCCTTTTGCCCGCGATTACGCACATCCTAAGATGTTACTGGCGATGATTGAGGCAGCAGCTAAAATCTATCCGAAAGTAGTGTATGCCGTGCATGTTGACCACGGCGTTGAAGAACATATTTATGATGCCATTGATAGTGGTGGTTATACTTCGGTAATGATTGATGCTTCTCATGATGATTTTGATACGAATGTAGCAAGAACCAAGTCTGTAGTTGGCAGAGCCCATGCCAAAGGTATTAGTGTTGAAGCTGAATTGGGGGTATTGGCTGGTATTGAAGATGATATTGTCATTGAAGCCGGAAAATCATCTTATACAAATCCGAAAGATGTAGAAAGATTTGTGAAGGCTACAGATTGTGATTGCCTTGCTATCGCGGTTGGAACTAGCCATGGTGCTTATAAATTTAAAGGCAAGCAAGGAATCCAGTTTCATATATTGGAAGAAATTCAGCAGCGTTTACCGGAGTTCCCATTGGTATTACATGGAGGTTCATCGGTTAATCCGGAAGAAATCCGTCGAATTAATAATGCAGGTGGTGCTTTGAAAGAGGATGCACAAGGCGTTGCAATGGCAGAAATTCAGAAAGCCATTAGCCTGGGAGTTTGCAAAATTAATATTGCGACTGATACAAGATTACTGTGGACAAGAGTAACACGTGAGTTTTTCAGAGATACACCAGAACAATTTGCACCAACTACTCCGGGTAAGATTCTGATGGAAGAATACGTAAAATTTATGCTCAATAAATTTGACGATTTCGGCACCACAGGCAAAGGAATAGATTTCGGCATTAGCTAAGAATAAAGTAATGATACTACAAGGTAATCACTAATTCACCATTGAAATGACTATCAAGCTAACCGTTGCCCAGGCAACCATAAAATTCTTAAAAAACCAGTTCATCGAAAGAGATGGTATTGAACAGCCTTATTTCGGAGGTTGCTTTGGTATTTTCGGTCATGGTAATGTTGCTGGTTTAGGGCAAGCGTTACAGCAAAACCCTGATTTCAGATATTATCAATGTCGCAACGAACAATCGATGGTTCATACGGCTGTTGCATATGCCAAGGTGAAAAACCGTTTAGGTGCTATGGTTTGTACGTCTTCGATAGGCCCCGGTGCTACCAATATGATAACCGGAGCTGCCCTGGCTACTATTAATCGTTTGCCTGTATTGCTTTTACCCGGTGATATTTTTGCTACCCGAGAGCCAAACCCTGTTTTACAACAATTAGAAAGTAGTGTTACACAAGATATATCAGTAAACGACTGTTTCAAACCTGTATCTAAATACTGGGATAGAATCAGCAGGCCTGAGCAATTGATTTACTCTTTGCCTGAGGTTATGCGTGTGCTCACTTCGCAAGCTGAAATGGGTACTGTTACCCTTTCTATGCCTCAAGATGTGCAGACATTCGCTTACGATTATCCGGAAGAATTATTCAGGAAAAGAGTCTGGAATGTAGCTCGTCCACGCCCGGATATTACTGCTTTGAAAAAAGCGGCTGAGTTGATTTGTAATGCAAAGTCTCCTGTGATTGTGGCTGGTGGTGGAGCGACCTATAGTGATGCCAATGCAATATTGCATCAATTTGCTACTAAAACGGGTATACCTGTGGGAGAAACCTTTGCAGGGAAAGGGGCGGTGCGTTATGATGCACCCTATGCTATAGGTGGTTTAGGTGCTACAGGAACAAAATATGCTATTGAAATTGCCAATGAAGCAGACGTAGTAATTGGTATTGGAACACGTTATAGTGATTTTACTACAGCGTCGAAATCTATATTCCAGAATCCTGATGTGAAGTTTGTTAATATCAATATATCTGATTTTGATGCTTTTAAGCATGCGGCCTTACCATTAGTTGGTGATGCGAAAGCGACTTTAGAAGAATTAGCTGAGCTATTGGGTGATTTTGAGGTTTCTTCTGATTATAGAGCGAGAATCAAAGAAATGAATAAAGCCTGGGATGATGAAGTAACCCAGATTTATGCCGAAGGCAATGGCACTACCCCTCCTATTGACCAGGCCATAGTAATTGGGACATTGAATAATTTCATGGACGACCGTGATATTATGATTAATGCTTCGGGCTCTGCTCCTGGAGATTTACATAAACTCTGGCGCGCGACTGACCCTAAAAATTTCCACTTGGAATATGGATTCTCTACGATGGGTTATGAAATTGCGGCAGGTTTAGGTGCAAAAATGGCTGATACTTCTCGTGAAGTCTATGTGATTTGTGGAGATGGTGGCTATCTGATGAATAATCATGAAATTGTCACTGCTATTCAGGAAGGGTATCGTTTTACGATTCTATTGCTAAATAATAATGGCTTTGCCAGTATCGGAGGTTTGTCGCAAAGTATCGGTGGTGAACGTTTCGGAACGAGATATGTGTATCGTGATGAAAATTCGGGGCAATTATCAGGAGATTTTCTTCCGGTTGATTTAGCGAAAAATGCTGAGAGTCTGGGAGCAGTTGTAATTAAAGCGACTGATAAAGACTCTTTGGAAAATGCCTTGGCTGAATCGAAGAAGCAAAACAGAACGACAGTTATTTATATAGAAACGAGCCTATATCGCACCGTAAAAGGTTATAATGCCTGGTGGGAAGTGCCTGTGGCAGAGGTTTCAGAGTCAGAAGGTGTGCAAAAAGCCTATAAGACCTATAAGGAAAACAAAAAGACACAAAAAATTTATCTATAATATATTTATTCAACCATTCAACATAGACATAAAAACGTACTAACGTATTATTAAGATGAGTGCTCAAAATATCAGATTAGGTATAGCTCCTATCAATTGGACAAACGACGATTTACCCGAATTAGGCTCAGAAAATACTTTCGAACAATGTATTAGTGAAATGGCCCTGGCAGGTTTTGAAGGCTGCGAAGTGGGGAATAAATATCCTCGCGATACAGAAGTTTTGAAGAAAGCTCTAAACCTACGGAATCTGCAAATTGCCAATCAATGGTTTAGCTATGAGTTGACTACTAAATCTTTGCAGGAAAACATTGTAGAATTTAATAAATTGCTTGATTTCCTGGGGGCGATGGGTTGCACCATTGTAGGGGGTGGAGAAACAGGTAATAGTTGCCAGGGCAAACCCGTTCCTGTTTTTGAGGGTAAAGGAATGCTACACTCAGCGGCTGATTGGAAAAAGTATGGCGAAAATATGAACGAATTGGGTAAAATAGCTTCAGACAGAGGCTTTAAATTATCTTTCCATCATCATATGGGTACAATTATCCAGACTATGGAAGAAACTGATAAGTTTTTAGAAAATACCAATCCTGATTATGTATTTTTGAATTATGATTGCGGGCATTTTTATTTTGCTGGTGAAGACCCGGTTACCGCGCTGAAAAAATATGTGAGCCGTGTAGGGCATGTTCACCTGAAAGATGTTCGTCCGAAAGTATTACAAAAAGTACACGATGAAAAATGGAGCTTTTTGACAGCCGTCAAAAATGGCGTCTTCACAGTTCCGGGAGATATTGAGGGTTGTATTAATTGTCCGGCAATATTCTCTATCTTGCAGGAAAATAGCTATAAAGGCTGGGCAATAGTAGAGGCAGAACAAGACCCTGCGAAGGCTAATCCTCTGGAATATGCTTTAATAGCACGAAATTATATAAAAAAGAACCTCGGTATATGAGTGGACAGTCTCAAATTACCATTAAAGATATTGCCAGAAAATTCAAATGTTCGCCCTCGACAGTGTCGAGGGCATTGAATGATCACGATGCAATCAATAT
>CBIHRH010000419.1:0-5118 GCA_966212365.1 uncultured Emticicia sp.
AGTGACGCTTGATAAAAGTAATAATATTTACATAGCCGGGGCTTTTAGTAATACCCTGACAATTGAAGGCAGAAGCAGAAACTCACAAGGTAATTTTGATGCTTTCGTGGCTAAATATGATAGCGAGGGGAATCATAAATGGTATCGGACAGCCGGAAGTGGTAATTATGATGCAGCTTTCAGCGTAGCTGTTGACGCCAACGAAAATGTTTACATAGCAGGCAAATTTCAGGATGTGATTACTTTTTTTGACCTCACAAAAGTTTCTCAGGGTTCAGGAGATGCTTTTATTGCCCAATATTCACCTGATGGTGTTATTCAGTGGGCTGAATCGTTTGGAGGTGGAAACGATGATGAAGCTTCGGATATAGCCATCGATGAGAATAGTTATATCTATTGCATAGGTTCGTTTGACGGTTCGGCCAGTTTCAAGGGTGTCAACAAACAATCGAAAGGTCTGAGAGATATTTTTATTCTGAAACTTTATCCTAACAGAGAAGTAGCATGGCTTGAAACTATTGGTGGTACTGGCAATGAAGTAGTTTGTAAGTTGACAATGGACAACGAAAGCAATATTTATGTAACGGGTAATTTCAATGACGCTATCGACTTCGGTAGTAGTACCAAGATTCCCGTAGGTGATGAAGACGTTTATGTAACAAAATACCACAAAAAAGGAGCCTTGATGTGGGTACAAACCATTGATGGACCTGATACACAACAAGCACAGGCAATAACCACAGACAACAATAAAAACATCTACCTGACGGGGTTTTTCAGACAAACTACCAGTTTTGCTGATATGTCTTATACTTCAGCTGGAAGAGAAGATATTTTTATTGCACGTCTGCAAATGTAGGTTTCTGTCTTTACTTAATCTACTTACACAATTATGAAAAGAATTACTTTAAAATTTACGCTTGCCTTACTATTGCTGGTCAAAAGCATTTATTCCTATGCGCAAAGCGTTACTATTACTCCTGATGGCATTACGCCTGCCAGCGGCAAAATCAACTATCCAAGATTAAGTTATAATGCACTTATTGCTTTACCCAATCCGCAAACAGGTGACTTAGCTTACGACCTCACTTTTAACTGCCTGCGCGTTTATAACGGTCAGCGGTGGGTATGTACCAATCAGTCATCCTCGAATAAGACGCCAATAATTTCAGCCATTGATACACCCGGAAGTAAAAGTTATGACCAGGGACAAGGAGTAGCTACTGATGCTGACGGCAACCTTTATGTAACAGGTTTTTTCAGTGATACCACTACTTTTGGCAGTGTTACCAGAATAAGTGAAGGCTACCGTTCTTTGTTTGTTGCCAAATACAATAGTAGTGGCGTTTTGCAGTGGATACAAACATCAGGGGGCACAGGACAGGCCCAATCAGTTGACATTGCGCTGGATACTAACGGCGATGTTTACATTACGGGCTATTTCTTTGGCACAGTTTCTTTTAATGGTCAATCATTTACTAACAATAGTGTTAGCTGTTTTGTGGCCAAATATACCAGTGAGGGTAATTTTCAGTGGATAAAAACCGGTACTGGTGGTATATCCAATAAA
The DNA here is from genome assembly GCA_966212365.1 of uncultured Emticicia sp. GTDB lineage: Bacteria > Bacteroidota > Bacteroidia > Cytophagales > Spirosomataceae > Emticicia. The sequence continues at coordinate 1,571 of CBIHRH010000419.1, forward strand.
TTAATACTGGATAAAAATAATAATATTTACTTAACAGGTACTTTTTCCTATACCCTCACCTTAGATGGTATCATTAAAAACTCCCGTGGCTCTAATGATGTATTTCTGGCAAAATATGATAGCAATGGTAATCTTAAATGGGTTCAGACCGCTGGCGGAAGTCTTGATGATGGCGGGAATCATTTAGCAGTTGACTTCAACCAGAATGTATATCTTACCGGATATTTCAGCACTACTGCCTCTTTCAATCAGATAAGCAAATCTTCTGCCGGATGGAGTGACGCATTTATAGCTAAATATAATACAGATGGAAATATTCAATGGGTAGAAACCTTTGGGGGCAGTGGGCATGATTATGGAACGAGAATAGCGGTTGATGCCAATAACAATATCTACTGCACAGGTAATTTTCTGTATACAGTTAATTTCAAAGGTACTTCTAAAACTGCTCGTGGAAGTACAGATATTTTTATTCTGAAACTCAATACCAATAGAGAATTAGAATGGTTAACCACTATTGATGGCATTGGTACAGATTGGGTACAAAGTATGTCGATAGATTCGAACAACAATCTGTACCTGACTGGCTACTTCACAGATATACTTGTACTTGGTAATAAAACCAGATTTCCTATTGGCGAGCAGGATGCTTTTGTCGCTAAGTATAATTACAAAGGCATATTATACTGGGCTGAAATTATCAGTGGTACGGGTTCTGAAGAAGTACTTGATTTAGCAATTGATACGAATAAAAATCTCTACCTGACTGGTTTTTTCAGACAATCGGCCAGTATTAATAATATTAGCTATACCTCCGCAGGGAATGAAGATATTCTGATTGCCCGTTTGCAGATGTAGTTTTGACTGGATAGCAATGATCTCAATAATGATAAATTAAATATAAAAGTAGAGTTAGTTGAAGTAAATGTTAAATGTTGCCCTACGTTGGGGCAACATTTTTATTAACGATAAAATTTCAATCGATATCGAATACTATTTGCTTCACAAAGCGTATCTTTATCAATCAAATTTTAAAGTTTTAAGGCATGAATCAGGAATCTCCTGTTATACAAAATTCTATTGCACCCTGGTTATCAGTACCGGATGGACTTATGGCTGTAGAGTTCTATAAATCGGCCTTTGATGCTATAGAAACCTATCGTCTTGAAACACCTGATGGTGGACTTATAGTTAAACTATCGGTGAATGGTGCTGAATTCTGGATAAGTGGTGATAATTCTGTAAAACCCGAATCTGCTCCTCTTTCTCATCAAAATATCAGAATGATTCTGACAGTTTCAAATCCAGAGCATATCTTTAATAAAGCTCTTCAGGCAGGAGCCTCAGAGATTTATCCCGTCAGTGAGGGACACGGATGGAAGATAGGTCGTCTCTCAGACCCTTTCGGACTTCATTGGGAAATAGGCCATCCTATCTGAGTATTTAATCAAAACGATAAAGGCTCCTCAAGAGAGGGTATGATTTAATATTCAATATTATTTTTGCAACTGACCAAACTCTCAAAAAAGCTAACACTTCTGTTTTCTTCCTTATTTTAGGTACGCTTTACCGTTCAATTTCTTTTTTTGTCCGCTGGATAAAATTGTAACATCTTTCGCTCCGATTTACTTTTTTCCGAATTTCTTATCGTATACTTTTGAGGCATCATTTATCATTTTTTTCTCTCTAAATTCATGAAAACCAATACTTTAGAGTCTGCACTCGGGTTTATACCCGGGCTGAAACGACTATGCCTTATAGTAATTTTATTAGGGTCTACCTTAATAACTTATGCGCAGAATGTGACCATCTTACCAAGTGGTATTACACCTCTGCCTGCAGGTTCTTTGCCTCGTTTAAGTTATGATGCAATCCTGGCCTTACCATCACCTACAACCGGTGATATAGCAGTTGACCTAACTTTCAAATGCCTTCGTTTTTATACGGGCGCCCGATGGGCCAGACTCATCAATGACGATGATATTAACCTTCCGGCTGTTACTGCATGGGCAGAAGGTGGCGCAGGTAATGATTATGGATATTCAGTTGGTACTGACGGAACTGGTAATGTTTATATAGCCGGAAAATTTACAGGAACAGCAACTTTCGAAAACACCAATATAGTAAGCAGCGGAGGTGAAGATATTTTCTTAGCCAAATATAACAGAGCGGGGGTTTTGCAATGGGTAAAACAGGCAGGTGGAAGTGGTGATGACCGTGCTAACGCCATTTCTGTAGATGCCAATGGCAATGCGTATATCACTGGTCGTTTTATGGGCACTGCTACTTTTGAAGCCACTAACCTTGTAGGTGCAGGACAACAGGATGTTTTTATTGCCAAGTATAATACAAGCGGCACATTGCAATGGGTAAAGAATGCAGGTGGAACAGGTTATGATAATGGCAATGGAATATGTCTTAGTCTTAATGGTTCAGGTGTCTTTGTTACAGGATCTTTTAGTAACGTGGCCACTTTTGCAGATACAACTGTTACAAGCCAGGGTAATGCAGACATTTTTATTGTCGGCTGCAGTTCTGAAGGAGAGAATATGTGGGTTCAGACAGGCGGTAGTCCTATGGATGACATAGGCTATGCCATTGCGGTAGACAACTTAAATATTTATGCTACAGGCTATTACCGGGGTGGCTTAGTTTTCAGCGGTGGTATTCTTTCAAATAACAATGGCAGTAGTGATATGTTTGTTGTCAAATTCGATGCTGATAGGGTGTTTCAATGGGCAAAAAAAGGGAGCGGGCCATTGACTGAAGAGGGACACGGAATAGTTGCCACCAGCACAGGAGATGTGTATGTTACAGGTAGTTTTGCCGGAACAGCCAATTTTAATGGCACAGATCTTACGGTTTTTGGAGGATCCGATGTTTTTCTTATTAAATATAATACGGATGGAGATATGCCATGGGTAAAACAATTGGGTGGCACAGGCTTAGATATAAGTTATGGCCTTACCCGCGACACTAATAATAACGTATACGTAACCGGCTCTTTTGAGAGTACTGGTAATTTCGAGGGCATTTCACTTACAAGTAATGGAGAGACAGATGTTTTTGTTGCAAAATACTCCTCCGCCGGGGCTGTGCAATGGGCACAAAAAGCAGGTGGTGCCAATGCCGATGTATCTACCGCTATGGCCATTGACACAGAGGCAAATCTCTATATAACTGGCTATTTTTCAGGGTCTGCTACTTTTGGCAATACAATTATCAACAGTGCCGGCGGTATTGATGTTTTTGTTGCCCGTATAAAGGAATAAGGATAAATCAGATAAGTAGGCCGTCTCAGAAGTTTTTTGCACCAAATATTATTTGGCAAAAAAAACACCCCAACCCCTCTCCGCGCGGATAGGGGTTGGGGTGTGGGGCCGAAGCTAAGCCAAATATTATTTGTTATCTTTTGCTTTTGATACAGCCTCTTTGACTAATCGCCTAAAAACTTCTCCATTTTATAATTCACCAATTCTACTCCTTGTCGTATAAGGGTTTGCTCTGTTATTACCTTAAAACCCATTTTTTCAAAAAAAGGTCGGGCA
>CBIHRH010000420.1:0-5111 GCA_966212365.1 uncultured Emticicia sp.
GTAGAGAATTTTATTTGCGTAGCTTCCGGAAACTCCTGTTTAATAGCATTTACTGCTGCCTGAGGAACTGCCTCACTCGAATTAAATGTAGGTTGAAGATCTTTCACGCTATCGCACGCTGACAAAATACAGCCTACCAACAACAGGTATATGTAGAGTTTTTTCATCTTGAGCGTTAAAATCTTCTTATCGGTTTAAGAGCATGTTTAAAAGTTATTTTTTCGACCTGCTCTAGAATAGAGACGCATCCCAATAAAAATTGGTTGCATAGTATTGTCTAGAAAAATTTCTTAATGAGGTGAATAATGAGATTCAGCAGCAGGCTTAGTAGTATCATCGTAACAACGGGAAAATAGATACGTGTATTGCCTTTCTCATAACGTATATCGCCTGGGAGTCTACCAAACCAGTGTAGTTTGTCGGCAAAAAAATAAATAATGATACCGATTAAAATTATGATACCCCCAATGAAGATGATATATTTTCCTGTGTTTTGATTCATGTACTGGTTATTTTTGCAAAAAATCCTGTTTATGACTCACGAAAAACTCGAAGACGCCCACAAATTTAAGCTTTGGAAGAAGAATTTGATAGAAAATGGCCTTAAAATCAATCAGATAGATCAACATTATACCCGATACCGCTACAATGGAGAAATACTTTTTTCGCTACTGATGCTAGATGCCGAAACCCCCGAAGGAGATAAGATACCCCCGATATGTTTTTTAAAAGGGGAAGTAGTATCAGTACTTACCTGTTTGATTGATAAGGAAACCAAAGAAAAGCATCTGTTATTGGTAAAGCAAAGAAGAATTGCAGAAGGTGCATTTACCTATGAGCACCCGGCAGGTATGGTTGATGGTACAAAAACGCCTCTGGAAATTGCTATAATAGAGGTAAAGGAAGAAACAGGTTTAACAATTACCACCCAACAATTGATTGATGTTACACCGCAAACGAGGGTTTTCCCGAGCACAGGCACGAGTGATGAAGCTATTTATTTATACTACTGTGAGTTATATATGAGTGCAGACGAAATAGCAGACCTGAATGAGAAGGAAATGGGCACAGATTATGAATTTGAAAGAATTACCACGCATGTTCTGCCTTTTGCAGAAGCACATCGGTTAATTAACAATACCAATGCTATCTTGCTTAACTATCTGTATCTGGCTAAAATAAAGGATTTTGAGTTGATGGCTCAATTATGATAAATTAAAAATCCTGCCTCGTAAGAAACAGGATTTTTATATACATTTGATATATTCTTTATCGATTACACCAATTTCCAACCTTCACGGTATTGACGTTGTACGAATTGGTTAGCCTCATCGAAGTTAGTAATCTTCATGTTAGTACCATCCCACAATAGTTTTTTACGTCCATCGTAGTTGAAACCATTTTTACCATTCGATTTACGTAGGTTATAACTACGGATAGCCAGATTACCCATCAATACTGTTTCAGTTAATGGGCCTGAATAATCGAAAGATGAAGAAAGACCTTTATGCTCTTTGCTATTGAAACCTGCTTTACAAGCTTCAGCCCATGATGCCTGGTGTCCGTGCTCCGGTAATGGTTTCACGTTCGGATCAGCTTTTGGCATAATGTCTATTTTTTCTCCGTTTTTCAGGTAGATTTTAGGCGTATTACCATAAGTACCACAAGTCATTACTCCTTTAGTACCAATCATCAATACACCATTGCTGCTATCTGCCTCTGCTAATGGTTCATTGGCAGGAATCCACTCTGGGTGGAAAGGACGAATACCACCGTCTGTCCAGTACATCGTAACAGGAGCATTATTACGTTTGGTAGCAGGGAATTTAATCTGAACGCTTGAAGATGGCGGACATCCTTCCGGATTATATTCTGGTTGCCAGTCTTTCAAAAATACCTGACCTACGCTACATTCAATTTCAGTCGGATAACCTAAACCTAATACGCGGAAAGCAGGGTCAATCAGGTGACAACCCATATCTCCTAGTGCACCTGTTCCGAAGCTCCACCAGCCACGCCATTTGAATGGGTGATATAATGGGTGATAATCAACCCAAGGAGCAGTACCTACCCATAGATCCCAGTCTTTCGGAGTCATTGACTCAATTAAAGCAGGTTTATCAGTTGGGGCAGGGTTACCTTGTGGCCATACCGGGCGGTTAGTCCAGATATGTACATCACTTACAGTTCCGATAGTACCTTTATCCAACCACTCCATCATTACTTTCTGAGTTGGGTTAGAAGCACCCTGGTTACCCATTTGAGATACTACTTTGTATTTTCTTGCCCCTTCAGTTAGTTTACGGGCTTCATAGATGTCGTGTGTCAATGGTTTTTGCACGTATACGTGTTTGCCTCTTGACATTGCATCCATAGCCGCTACTGCATGTTGATGGTCTGGGGTCGAGATAGTAACTGCATCAATATCTCCTTTCATTTCATCAAGCATTACTCTGAAATCGTTATAACGTTTAGCGTTCGGGAATTTATCGAGGCTACCTTTACAACGGGCCATGTCAACATCACAAAGCGCTACCACATTGTTTACACCGTTGTTGTAGGCGTTAGCAATGTCAGAACCACCTTTACCACCGGCACCGATAGCCGCAATATTCAATTTGTCGCTTGGTGCGAGAAAACCTTTACCCAATACATGACGAGGTACAATAAAGAATCCACTGGCAGCAATAGCGCCGCTTTTAAGAAAATCCCTTCTGTTCGTTGTCTTTTTGTTTTGCATTATTGAAGAGTTGAATAGTGAAAATTAGATTAAAGTACATAAAATCTGACGGAGATTTTACGATTTGTTAAGCTTATATTATACGCTTGATTTTTACTTCAAACTTACAAAAAAATCTGTTTGCTTGATAAATTTTATAAGATTTACATAAAAAATATTGTCTTGTTCAGATACCATAGCCGCACAAGTGTAAAAATAAAATCGAGCACTGTTAATACTCGCTTCTAGTAACGGAAGGCTATCGGATTTATATATTTATCTTATCTCTTTAAATACAAAATATCCATTTTCGATAGAGTGTATAATCATTTCAGGAAAGCGCTTGATTAAGATAAGTAATGGGATTCAGGTAAAACATTTTTTTCCAACCCTGTTTAGAACCATCTATTTGCCAGAAGTAGGGGAAAACGGTTGTGATAGAATAATGAAGATGAGGAACCTTACCCCTTGCATTACCTGTATTGCCTACCGTGCCAATTATATCTTGTCCATTTACGTAGGAGAAAAGTTTTGTTGTAATGGTATCTAAATGGGCATAATAATGCACGGGCCATTTAGGTCCTAAAACCATCACTACTTTGCCACCACTACCTAATTCGCCTTTATAAATAACCAGACCTTTGGTTGCAGAATTAACGGCAATACCTTTATCGGCAAAAATATCTACCCCCTTATGCGTACCTGATTTGCCCCAGGGATAATACCAGTAAGATTGCTGATTAAAACTCGATTTTGTGGCACCGTCTACCGGCATCCTGAATGATTGAGGAATAAGAAAACCGGCTATTATTACAATTAGGAGGATTTGGATGGTTCTTTTTCGCACAACGGGTAGCTTCATTAATTGAATAGATTGGAATAATAGCAAGATAGGAAATTCAGGTAAATTAAAGATAAGTTTATAGCAGAAATCTTTTGAACACCTCTTTTACCAGTAATCATAAAAATAGGTCTGCATTTTTGTTTTAGAACGAATGAAAACTAAATTTGCGGGCAGACTGTTGATAACAAATAATAAACACTTTAATATAAGTTTATTTTAATGGCGAAAATAATAGAGAATCTTACCCCGCAACAAATCGTACAAGAACTTGACAAATACATTATTGGTCAGAAAGAGGCGAAAAGAAATGTAGCTATTGCCCTAAGAAACCGTTGGCGCAGAATGAATGCCAATCCGGAAATGCAATCAGAGATTATTCCGAATAATATATTAATGATAGGTACTACGGGGGTGGGTAAAACAGAGATTGCCCGTAGACTGGCGAAAATTGCAGAAGCGCCATTTACTAAGGTAGAGGCTTCAAAATTTACTGAAGTAGGCTATGTAGGCCGTGACTGTGAGAGCATGGTAAGAGATTTGGTAGAGCAATCGGTAAATATGGTTAGATCTGCCAAAAAAGAAGAAGTAAAAGCTAAAGCTTTAGAAACAGTCGAAGATACGCTACTTGATATTCTGATTCCGCCTGTAAAGGATAAGAAAGAATTTGGTTTCAAGGTTGAAACCAAAAAAGAGGAAATTGAAGATTTTACTGAGAATTTGTTGAATGAGAAAACCCGTGAGGCTTTCAGAGAAAAACTAAAGAATGGAGAGCTTGACCATAGAAAGGTAGAAATTGATGTGCAGAGTAATGGTTCACCTTCGATTGGTGTGATGGGTGGCCCTATTGATGATGTATCAATGATGAATATTCAGGAAATGATAGGAGGGATGCTACCAAAAAAGGGTAAAAAACGTAAAGTAAGCATTGCCGAAGCAAGAAAACTCTTATTGGAAGAGGAAGCTGCCAAACTGATAGATATGGATGAGGTAAAGGAAGAAGCTATCTGGAAAGCAGAAAACCTGGGTATTATTTTTATTGATGAGATAGATAAAATTGCATCGTCAAGTGGTAAATCAGGTGGGCCTGATGTGAGTCGTGAGGGAGTGCAAAGAGATTTATTGCCTATTGTAGAGGGAAGTACAGTAAATACCAAGCATGGTTCAGTAAAAACAGATCATATTTTGTTTATAGCTGCAGGTGCTTTCCATGTTGCGAAGCCATCTGATCTGATTCCTGAATTACAAGGGCGTTTCCCGATCAGAGTTGAATTAGAAAGCCTTACTGAAGAGAATTTTTATCAGATTCTGAAAGCTCCTAAGAATGCACTTACCAAGCAGTACGAAGCCATGCTGGAAGCAGAAGGTGTGACTTTAAGTTTTGATACAGAAGCACTCAGAGAAATTGCCCGTATTGCCTTTTATGCCAATACTGAAGTAGAAAATATAGGTGCCAGACGCTTACAAACGGTCATGAGTCATTTATTAAACGAAATCATGTTTGATGTACCGGATGTAATAGGAGCCAATGCCCAGATTATTATTACCACA
>CBIHRH010000421.1:0-5108 GCA_966212365.1 uncultured Emticicia sp.
ACAGAAAATGTTGACACTTTTAATCATAGCTTTAGCCAGATATTTTCAGATAGACGTCAGGAAACTGAAGAGTTCTATCAAAGATATGTGCCGCAAAAAAGTAAAGAATCAGAAGACGGTAAATCGCCTGATTCCGAACCCACAAACACTAAGGCAGTCGATTTAAAAAATATACAAAGGCAAGCCTTTGCCGGTCTTTTGTGGAGCAAGCAGTATTATCATTACGATGTTGAACGCTGGCTCGAAGGAGACCCGAAACAGATTGCCCCTCCGGATGAGCGTTTCGTAGGACGAAATGCTGAGTGGACACACCTGAAAAATCAGGATGTGATTTCAATGCCCGATACTTGGGAGTACCCCTGGTATGCGGCTTGGGATCTGGCTTTTCATTGTATCCCGATGGCCATGCTTGACCCTACTTTTGCCAAAAATCAACTCATCCTCATTACAAGAGAGTGGTATATGAGCCCTGGTGGGCAAATACCTGCCTACGAATGGAACTTCTCTGATGTCAATCCGCCTGTACACGCATGGTCGGCATTATCAATTTATCGTATCGAAAAGACCTTGCATGGCAGAGAAGATGTCAATTTCCTGAAACGGATATTTCAGAAACTGCTTATCAATTTTACATGGTGGGCGAACCGTGAAGATGATAATGGCAATAATATCTTTACAGGAGGTTTTTTGGGCTTAGATAATATTGCTGTGATTGATAGAGATAATCTGCCGCTTAACTCCCATTTAGAGCAAGTAGATGCCACAGCCTGGATGGCTATGTATGCGCTGAATATGATGGATATTGCCTTGGAAATTGCCCAACATGATCCAAGTTTTGAGGATTCAGCTACTAAATTCTATGAACATTTTGTATTGATTGCTGAATCATTAAACAAAGGTTTATGGGATACAGAGGATAACTTTTTTTACGATTTGCTCTATACCCAAGGCGGTAGGATTACACCCATGAAAGTGCGATCAATTGTAGGTTTGAGTGTCTTATTTGCCGTATCGATTATCGACCAGAAGAAAATTGCTAACTTACCGGATTTCAGAAAACGAATTACTTATATCAGAGATTATCGCACCAAAGCCAATAAGTTTTTGGCTACTGAACAAATGGCCGAAGATGGCAATATTCTGCTTTCGCTGGTAAACAGAACGATGCTTACAAAGCTCTTGCAAGTAATGTTTGATGAAAACGAGTTCTTGTCTGTAGGAGGTATTCGTGCTTTATCGAAATACTACGAAAAGAATCCTTATTCAGTCAATATACAGGAAGTTGATTATAGTATAAATTATATGTCGGCAGAGTCTGATTCCAGAATGTTTGGGGGTAATTCTAATTGGCGTGGGCCTGTCTGGATGCCCATTAACTACTTAATCATCAAATCCTTAAAGAAATACTATCAGTTTTACGGAGATAGTTTCAAAGTAGAATTTCCGACTGGTTCAGGCAGAATGATGAATCTGAATGAGGTATCAGGAGAATTAGCTAATAGATTAATAGGCATTTTTCAGCGAAACGAAGCAGGCGATAGGCCGGTACATGGAGCGTATCAGGAATTTTATAAACGACCTGACAATAAAGATTTGATATTATTCTACGAATACTTTGATGGTGATACAGCACGTGGGGTAGGAGCATCTCACCAGACAGGCTGGACAGCTGTAGTAGCCGAATTAATTAATGAGGCTGTTTGGGAGAAAGAAACTTAGGAGATGATTTTTTTCGTGATTGTCCAATTCCTATAGCATTTCTTCAATATTTGAACGTTAAATCTCTCTCAATTTTATTTCATTTCTAAGAGCAAAACCTATAGTATTGGTTTTGGCTACAACAAAGTTTGTTTCGGCTACAATTGCTTTTTCATACTTTACGACATTTGCCTCATTAAAATAGGTAATTGTCATTTATCAATAAAAGTAAAAATATGAAAGTATTTGTAACAGGGGCATCTGGCTTTATTGGCGCAGCTATAGTAAAAGAATTAATTAATGCAGGGCATGAAGTAACAGGTCTGGCACGCAGCGAAACCTCAGCAAAAACGATAAGAGAGACTGGTGCTGAGGTACTTATGGGTGGACTTGAAGATATTGAGATACTTAAGCAGGGAGCAGTTCAGGCAGATGGAATTATTCATACAGCGTTTATTCATGATTTCACGCAATATGCCAAAGCCAGCGAAACAGACAAAGCTGCTATCAATGCTATGGGCGAAGCAATTAGTGGCACGAATAAGCCTCTGATAGTAACAGCCGGTATTCTTGGCTTACCTAAAACCGGAGAATATATCACTGAAGAGAGTATTGCCATTAACAGTCCACGAAGCTCCGAAGGTGCAGCTTTGGCTTTAGCAAAGCAAGGAATCAATGCTTCAATAATACGTTTACCACCTTCGGTACATGACAAAGGCGACAAAGGATTTGTGCCTTTTATTATTTATCAGGCACAAAAAAATGGCGTATCTGCTTATCCGAACATGGGGCTTAATCATTGGCCTGCTGTGCATCGCTTGGATGCGGCAAGGCTATTTCGTTTGGCTTTGGAGAAAGCAGAAAAAGGAGCCTTATATAATGCTATTGGTGAAACAGGTATTGAAGTAAAGGCAATTGCCGAGTTAATTGGTAAAAAACTGAATCTGCCTGTTACTTCTGTAGAAGGAGAGGCATTGGTTAATCATTTTGAATGGATGAGCAGATTTATTGGTTTCAATAGCCCTGCTACCGGATTTAAAACGCAGGAAGCCTTAGGTTGGAAACCTTCTCATGCAGGCTTATTGGAAGATATAGCTGAAAATTATTTCTAAAATAAAAGGCTCAAGTCGGCCGACGTTTTCTAGCCGACATTATATTTTTAAGTAAAAATTGTATCTTTCTAAAATATGTCTTCTTTCTAAAACAACAGTTCAATAATATACAATGGAACAGAAAAAGCCGATACAAATAAAGACTATCAGAGAATTTCACAGACTGCGAGGACTGCCTGCGCCAGAGCACCCCCTTATCAGTGTAATAGACTATTCGAAACTGATAGCTTCTGGTACTGACGAAAGCGGTGGATTATTGTTCGATTTTTACCTGATATCATTAAAAAAAGGATTAGGTGTAAAGTTGAAATATGGCCAGAAGATATATGATCATGATGAGGGGGTAATGTCTTTTATGGCACCGCATCAGTTGTTAAAGATAGAAAAGCAAAATACAAATACTGTTCGCTCTGGATGGATGTTGCTGGTTCATCCGGACTTTATCTGGAATACCCCTCTGGCAAAAAGTATCAAACAGTATGATTATTTTGGATATGCTGTAAATGAGGCGCTGTTTTTGTCAGAAAAAGAAGAAGCAACGGTAAACACCGTTGTAAATAGTATAAAAGAAGAATATCAAAATGTTATTGATAAATTCAGCCAGAGCATTATTATTTCGCAAATCGAAACTTTATTGAATTATTCCGAACGATTTTATCAGCGCCAGTTTATCACCCGTCAAAAGTCAGGGCATCAGTTATTGGAAAAAATGGAAATTTTACTAGAAACCTATTTTAGCGGCGACTTGGTTTCATCTAAGGGATTGCCAACTGTAAAATCTATTTCAGAAGAGCTGAATGTATCCACGGGCTATCTTGGCTCATTGTTGCGGTCGCTTACCGGGATGAATGCTCAGCAACATATCCACGAAAAATTGATTGAAAAAGCCAAAGAAAAATTGTCTACTACTCAGCTTTCTGTAAGTGAAATTGCCTATGATCTGGGTTTTGAACATCCGCAATCTTTTAGTAAGTTATTTAAAAGCAAAACCCAACAAACACCTTTAGAATTTCGTGGTTCGTTTAATTAATTAAACAAACCCACAATAAAAAAGACAGAGCATTGCTCTGTCTCTAAGTATTTTATCTAAAAATAGTGCCGTGTTATTCTTACACACCCTCTGCAACCACCTCTTTCACCTCAGGTACCATCGTTGTCAATAAACGTTGGATACCATCACGAAGGGTTACTGTTGACGATGGACAACCACTGCAAGAACCTTGAAGATATACTTTTACCTGTCCGGTTATTTCATCAAAAGAAGCGAAATTGATAGCCCCACCATCAGACTCTACCGCAGGACGTACGTATTGGTCAAGCGTTGATTTGATTTTGGCAACTACTGCTGAATCGTTTGCATCAATAATCAAGGTGTTTTTGTCAATTGTTTTTTGTGCAAAAACAGGATGATTCTGCTCGAAATATATTTTTAAAAATTTCTTTACATCATAAACCACATCTTCCCACTCGGTTTCATCGTCTTTACTCATTGTGATGAAATTAGAAGCGATGAAAATTCTTCTCACAAATGGAAACTGAAACAAGTCGGCAGCCAATGGTGATGCCTTACCTTCTTCGGCTGTAGAAGCAATAGTCGGATAATCGAACGATAAGCCTTCCGGAGCTAATTCAAAATTCAATACAAACTTCATAGAGTTTGGATTAGGACTTAGCTCAGTATAAATCATTGTTTGGCGTTGAAGCATGACAATCGAATATATATATTAAATAAATAGTGTCTGTTCTAGAACATTAATCCACCAGAATAAGTTTATCAGGCATAAAAAAACCTGCCTTTGGGGCAGGTTCTAAAAAGTCTTTACAGCCGCTTACGCTGCTTATGCTTCTGCATTAACGTTAACGAAAGATTTTCCGTCACGTCCTTTTTTAAATTCTACGATTCCGTCAGCTAATGCGAAAAGTGTATGGTCTCTACCAACACCTACGTTTACACCAGGATTATGTCTGGTACCACGTTGACGAACGATAATGTTTCCGGCGATAGCCGTTTGGCCGCCAAATAATTTAACGCCTAAACGTTTACTTTCTGATTCGCGACCGTTTTTCGACGAACCTACACCTTTTTTGTGTGCCATGACCTTATTCTCTTTTAATTTTGAATTGCAATGAAATAATTTTGCGGTTGAATCTCACAACCAAATGTCTTACGCTGCGATTTCGTCGATTTGGATTTTAGTCAAATACTGACGATGACCGTTTTTCTTAACGTATCCTTTACGGCGTTTTTTCTTGAAAACGATTACTTTTTCGCCTTTAAGGTGTTCTAAAATAGTTGCT
>CBIHRH010000422.1:0-5105 GCA_966212365.1 uncultured Emticicia sp.
TAATCGGGAAGAATGTACTTTGAATTTGAACCATAATGCGGTGTCCCTTCTGGAAGGTGTGCAGTACATCTTGTAATTCGAACGAAACATCTTCTACTTTATTTGGTTTAAACGGCACCGGAGTTTCAAAACTTTTACGGAATTTACCGCGCATAGCCTCACTTCTTACCATTTGCTGATAACCAGCCATTTTCATTTTTTTATCAGTATTTGCATTATCCTTGGTATTATCGGGGTATACATCAATCACTTTTACAATAAAGTCGGCATCTGTCCCTGTAATAGCTACTTTCAGATTTGCCCAGATATTTCCCGCCAGTGTAACATCTTTATCTAAAATATCAGTCTGGAAAGTCAAAACATCAGGGCGACGGCTGGCATGGCGCTGGTCATCAACCATATATTCGCGTGGCATACCCGAGGTAATATAATCCGATGATGGAACTGGTTTAGCAGGGTCTGATACATAAGAAGTCGTGCTCTTTTTCTCATCCGGTTCACTAAATGATAATTTTCCATTTGCACCAAAATACAGATTTTTTTCTTTGGCTGCTTTAGGAGGCCACTCAGAAAAATTACGCCATTTATTAGTGCCAGTTTCATACATCAAGGCTTCTGCAAAAACATTATCGCCTTGTCCTTTCAGGTAATAGTTAAAGAATTTGCGTTCAATGTTTTCACGGTAATATAAACTGGTTTTTTGCCCGAAATTCACATTGCCCAGCACGTCTCCATCACCTCTTGCCCAACCACCATGTACCCAGGGCCCAACCACAAAAATATTGCTAATGCCTGGATTTTTCTGTTCGATTGACTGATAGGTTTTGAATGTACCGTATAAATCTTCAGCATCATACCAGCCGCCAACTACCATCACTGCATGCTTAATGCCGTTGTGGTGATTCAGGATATTGCGGGCTTTCCAGAACTCGTCATAATTCGGATGGTCAAGATTAGCTCGCCAATAAGGGTCTTTACCCAGGCTTTCTGTATAGTTCAATGAATTTTTAATAGGGCCTAAATTCAGATAAAACTTATAGCCATCTGGTGTACCAAAATCAAAACGTTTGCCTGGAGACTGAGTTGGTTTATTATCTGTTCTATTAGTGAAACTTGGATAAAAACCTAAGTTATGTGGCAACATAAAAGCACCGTTATGGTAGCTGTCATCACGCCATAAATCAGCCATTGGGGCTTGTGGAGAAGAGGCTACCAAAGCCGGGTGAGTAGACATTAAACCTGCTGAGGCATAAAAACCGGGGTAACTGATGCCCCACATACCTACTTTGCCTGAATCATAAGAAAGATTTTTGATAAGCCAATCGATTGTATCATAGGTATCAGTTGATTCGTCAATGGCAGTATTCCCACTCTTATTATCCAGATGAGGACGCATTTCTACAAACTCTCCCTCCGACATCCATCGGCCACGCACATCCTGATAGACAAATATATAACCATCGTGCATCAATTCAGAACTTGGCCCTAACAGTGTTTTGAGTTTACCCTCCCCATAAGGCGCAACCGAGTAGGGGGTACGTTGCAACATAATCGGGTAGTTTTTGGTAGAATCTTTGGGCAGATAAATAGAAGTAAACAAACGCACGCCATCACGCATGGTTATGTATAATTCCCTTTTTTTATAGTTGTCACGAACATAATCGGCGTCAGCATTCTGGGCAAAAGCCAGGCCCGAACACAAAAGTAAACAGATAAGAATAAGGTTACGCATCGTTTGTTGATTGTTTGGAAGAAAAACAGGTTTATGAAATGACTGATTTGGTGTTAATTCAGATTCGTAAAGATAATAAAGGTTTATATCAATTCCATTGAGGCTCAATTTTTAAAATGTTCCGCGATGGAATTGATACATAATTATTTGAACTTTTTTAATATTTTTTTACTTTTGTATATAGAAAAAATCCCCGGGGTGGAATCCCTACGTTGGGCTTGTATATGGAAAATTTAATAGAAAGAGTAGAAACCGCTTTGAACACAGTGAGACCTTATTTACAAACCGATGGCGGTAATGTAAAAGTGCTTGAGATTACTGATGATTATACCGTGAAGCTTGAACTGATGGGTGCTTGCGGTTCATGCCCTATGTCTTCTATGACTTTTAAAGCAGGTTTAGAAGAAGCTATTTTAAAGGCCGTACCCGAAATACGTAAAGTAGAAGCATTGAACCTGACACCTGCTTTTTAGTAGGTGTAAGAATAGACCAATAGCTAAAAATATAGTGCCACTTGTATTTACAAGTGGCTTTTTTATTTATCTTGCAAACAAATTAGTTTTCGCATACTACGCACAATAAACTATCAGCTAGAGCTTACATAATGGTAAACAAAATTAGAGTCGGGATTTTCTTTGGTGGACAAGCCAGAGAAAGAGAAATATCATACTTAGGGGGGAAAACAGCCTTTGAACACATCGACAAGGCTTTATTTGAACCTGTTCCGATATTTGTAGATAGTCTGGGGCATTTTATTCAAATCAACCCCGAACTGCTCTACGAAGAATCTATCCGCGACTTTTTTCCATCAAAAAATCTCAATCGTGGGTTTAGGGTATATATCGAATCTCTGGGAGAATTGAATGAAACCCAACTCTATAAACTCATCTATAAAGTAGGTAAGCAGGTTCAGCCGACTGATTTTCCTCAGATTATGGACTTCGCTTTTACCATCATGCACGGTCCTCAGGCAGAAGATGGTAGTGTGCAAGGTTTATTAGAATGGTATGGCATACCTTATATGGGCCCGGGTCTGATGGGCTCGGCCGTGGGTATCGATAAACCTATGCAAAACAAACTGATTTCTCTGGTAACTGGTCAGAAGAAAAAGTCAGTGACATTTACCCGTGAAGAATGGACGGTGGCCGACCGCTCAAAACTATTTACTGATTTAATTAATAATATAGGCTTCCCGTTTGTAGTAAAAGCGCCACATCAGGGCTCTTCTATTGGTGTAGCTATTGTCAGAAAAAGAAGTTTAGAGGAGTTTACACGTGCGGTCAACCAATGTTTTTTTGAAGTAATTTTCAAGAAAAGCGAGTGGGAAAAAATGACCGAACGCCAGAAGCGCCACATGATGGAGAAGACTTCGAATCTGGACGAAGGCATTGGTTTCCCGGTAATGGTGAATGGTAAAATACTAGCTCACCCTGCCGACCTGATGGAGGAACTGGACGCTGTTTTATTTACTTCAGAAAGCGTAACGGTTGTATCAGCTCATGCTGAAGACTATGTGATGATTGAAGAATTTGTAGTAGGACAGGAGTTTTCTTGTGGTGTGATTCAGCAGGATGATGGTAAAGCCATTGCTTTGCCACCGACCGAGATTTATGGAGAGATACAGACTTTCGATTTTAAGTCTAAATACAAATCAAACGTGACCAAAAAGCGGATTCCGGTTGATACCAGCCTTGAAAATCTGCATAAAATACATGAGAGTTTGCTAAAGACTTTCACTACTCTGGGCTTTTGTGTGGTAACTCGTATTGACGGCTTCCTTACGCCAGATAGTCGTGTACTATTGCACGACCCTAACACAATTCCGGGTATGTCACCATCTTCACTGATATTTAAGCAGATGGCTGAAATCGGGTTGACTGTAACCCAATCAATTACTTATTTCATTCGTCAGTCTATTCGTGAGCGTATCAGAAGTGGTAAAAATACGGTTCAATTTCGTCAGCTTCTTGAAAGATTGGATAGTATGATTAATGAACGAACTAATAGTTCGCGCAAGAAAGTTGCCGTTGTATTCGGAGAGTCAGACGACCAGTACAAAATAGCACAAAAGAAAATAGGAGAGTATTCGTCTTCTCCAATCTATGAACCGGTACCAGTATGTGCAGCACGCAACGGACAAATGTACAGGATTCCAATTAACCTCATGTTTAAGGCCGATATTCAGGATTTTGGTCAGGCAATAGGTAAACCAAAACACCCTTTTATTGTTGAAATAATAGAAAAAGCCAAAAGCATTACAAAAAAATATGCAGGGAGCTTTGATACGCAAATGAAAAAATTGTCCGAAGCTGAATTGGCAGAGACAGTACAGTTTATCTACCAATGCGATTCTGAGACTTTGATTGAATTGTAAGATATAATAAAATAGCAGAAGGCAGTTGGTTAGTATTAACTGGCTGCCTTCTTGTTTATACTCTCCTGTTAGGCTGCCGACAATCGCTCTTTCAATTCATTCCTTTTTCTGCGCGAAATTTTAATAGTAATATTCTTTTTAAACAATATCCGATTTTCTGTCAGTAAAGAACTATCTGCATAGTTTATATTCAGTAAGAAACTTTTATGAATGCGAACAAAACCATGATCTTTTAGTAAGGACTCTGCTTTCTTTAAGGTAATAGCAATTAATAGAGGATTTTTTTCTTTAAGATGAACGATTGTATAATTAATATTACCTTCCAGGAGTAATATTTCGTCAATACGCACTTTTGTCTTTTTATTGAAAAAGACAAAAGAATTGGAAGAAAGTTGAGTCATAGCATAAGTATATTTAGTCACAATAATAGTAAATGTACGAACTATTTCCTCAAGAAACAATACTTAATTTTTCAAAAATAGAGATAAAGAGAATAAGATAAGGTTTTATATCATCAATAAAATTGTAGGTTAATACCCGGATATAAAGTACTAACCTATTATTCACTGGGTTTGTAAGCATGCTTACATTTACTTCTGTTTCTTTAAATTCCTTCTTAAAGTACTCCTTTTTCTACGGGAAACTTTTATTGATACGTTGCCGGGAAAAGTAATAATTTCATTTTTTAAAAGCGCAGAATTGGCATAACTAAGATTAATAAGGAATTTCTTGTGAATACGAAGAAATCCATGCGCTTCAAATAAAGACTCGATTTTTTTTAAGGTAACAGCAATCATTAAAGGAGCTTTTTCTTCAAAATGAATTTTGATATAATTAACATCAGCTTCCACCAATGTTATTTCGTTGGCATACACCATCGTTCTTTTGTTAAGAAAAATAACGGGATTAGGTAATGGGGTAGTCATAGTAAAAGTGTTTTAGGTGAAAATCAGGTATAAAAAGGCATATCTATTCTATGCCGTATAGCAAGAAAATAGA
>CBIHRH010000423.1:0-5069 GCA_966212365.1 uncultured Emticicia sp.
CCATGCACATTGGCACTTAAAGAACCCCCGATCGTGAATATATTTGATGATTGCCAGTTGGTACCGTCTTTACTATATTCATAGCTACCACTTCCACCTGTAGCAGTTACTGTAATTTTACCATCAGTTTGTCCACAGGTTAAAGGGGTAACAGATAAAGAACCATCAACTGCTTCATAACAAGTTTTGATAATAACGTTATCAAACTTCAACGCTCTTCCATTACAGTAACCAACTACTCTTATTTTAGCAGTATTAGCAGGTGCTACCATCGAAATAGGGGAGATAGCTACCAACGTGCCATTATAAGGATTAGTAATAGTTGCTTTAGATGAAGTTGCAATAACAACATCACTTGAATTTAAGAACTCAAAATAAATTTGGGCTTTTGCTGATGAATTTGAGACACTATGCGTTGCCGCTAATGCATTCAGCATATAAGTTTTACCAACAAGCACTCCGTTAGTAATTACCTGATATACATATTTATCACCTACAGCATCAGCATTATTTAAAATAGCAAAGCCTCCGGTCGATGAACCTGAAGATTGTTCCAAACCTCCGTTAGGTGCAGTCCAACCATTGACATTACTATCGAAGCCACTATTGGTTACCAGGTTATTTGATTCACAAACACAAGGAATACAAGAAAGGGTTGTCGGTAAAGTTTTCTTACAGTCTGAGCCACTTGTATTGGCATCTCTTATATATATAGTGTGAGCACCGGCAGCTAATCCTGTAAATACATTTGAAGATTGCCAGATATTAGTATTATCTATACTATACTCATACTCACCGCTTCCACCTGTAGCTGTTACAGTGATGCTACCATTGCTTTGGTTACACATTGGATTCACGCTAACTAATGAACCATCGACTGCATCATAACAAGTAGTAATTTTCACATTGTCAAATTTCAAGGCTCTGCCATTACAATATCCTACAAATCTGACTTTTGCAGTATTGGCAGGTGCTACCATTGAGATTGGAGAGATAGCTGCTAGTGTTCCGTTATAAGCATTGGTAATGGTAGCTTTAGATGAAGTTCCGATTACAACATCGCTCGAGTTTAAGAACTCAAAGTAGATTTGAGCTATTGCCGGAGCAGACTTGCTATGAGTTGCGGCTAAAGCATTTAATGTGTAAGTTTTGCCAACAATTACTCCGTCAGTAATTACCTGATATACATATTTATCGCCAATAGCATCAGAATTATTTAAAATAGCAAAACCTCCGGTTGATGAACCTGATGATTGCTCTAAACCTCCATTAGGTGCTGTCCAGCCAGTTACGTTGCTATCGAAACCACTATTTTGTACCAAGTTATTTGAGATACATATACAAGATATACAACTCAAGGTAACCTGAATGTTTTTCTTACAAGTACTTGATGAGGTATTTGCATCTCTTACATATATAGTATGAGTAGTTTGACCTAATCCTGTAAATACATTAGATGATTGCCAGGCAATATTATCTTTACTAAACTCGTACTCTCCACTTCCACCAGTAGCCGTTACAGTTATAGAGCCATCATTCTGATTACAGTTAGGGTCTGCTTTGGCTGATAGGCTAAGTGTTACCGGATCGTAACATCTGTTTAATACGATATTATCAAACTTCAATGCTCTTCCGTTACAGTAGCCAACTACTCTTATCTTATTGGTATTGGCTGGTAAAGTATATTTAATATTGAAAGGTAATAGTCCTGTAACACCAATATCATTTACTACATCAAATCTAGAAGACGTTCCTAAAAGAGTAGTACCATTATAAGCCTCTAAATAAATTTGTGCAATCTTACCTGGTTTGTTATGTGTTGCGGCTTCGCCATACAAAGTATAGTCTTTGCTTGCCACAACACCATCTGTAATATCCTGATAAACTTTATAATCACCTGTTAAATCACTATTATTTAAAATAACATAACCATTAGAAATACCAAAATCAATAGTAGAAGGGCTTTTTGTCCAGCCATTAGTATTACCTGAAGAAAAATCGCCATTGGTTACAAAATTATTCGATATACAGTTGGTACAACAATTGGCCGATGGAGTAGTGAAAGTAATATCGGTATAACAGGCATCTTTACCATTCCATACACGTATGGTGTATTTTGTATTTGGCTTTAAACCAGTAAATGTCAGACTTGTCTGACCAGAACTTAGTACTTCATTTGAGCCTGCACCATAGATTGGTGTTGTACCGTAGCTTGCACCTTCGTTAATATCTCCCTTGATAGGTGATGAAGAGCTATAAGTTAAACCTGTAACCGTTACACTTCCATTATTTTTAGCCGTGCCACCATTACAAGTACCTCCACTTAAAACCAAATCGTCAAGATTAATTACCGGTGCATTACAAACACATTTAAAGTTACCACAGATAAACGTAATTGATTTACCAGACACACCTGCCTGATATTGTATATATGTGGAGAAACCATTAGATGTATTAGCACTTAATGAACTATAGTCAATCTTGGTAACGCAGTCTCCTGCAAAAGTAGTTACGAAAATGTCTCCTTCCGGACCAAAAGCTATATCGAATGGATTAACATCTCCCTGACTTGCATTACCATCATGTACACTTGGTGCTTTAAAATAATAAGTAGTTGTGCTCGATACAGTTCCACTTGAATTTAAAGTATATTTTACTAAACGGTCAGCTTGGTTATTGTCATTTGCTAATACAGCCCAAACATTGCTGTCAGTATCAAATGTAATACCTCTGTAATAAAAACTTGATGGAGCAGTTGCTATTCTTGTGCTTGTACCTGAAAGGTCAGCATTCAACATTTCAATAGTACTTGTTCCATTACCAAATTGCCAGTTTGTAGTAAAGAACACTTTACCCGAACTTGGACGCACTGCTACACCCCAGAATTCCTTTGCTGAGGTGTTATTGGCATTAGCTTTAGAGAAAGAAGATACAACTGTTCTTGAGGCTGTGCTGATTCTATATACTTTATTATAAGTAGTTACAAATAAATAAGCATAATCTGCTGAAAGGGTGACATCCAATAAATCTTCGCCGCTAAGAGTTATCGGAGTTTCAAAAGATGCAGTATTGTAGTTATAGATACGCACCTGACCCTGATTACAACAAGTAGCTATATAAGCAATGTTTTTGGTAGGGTCAACGCACATACCTTCTCCACCACCACCGCTTTCAAACTTACAGCTGGTGATGGCACTATTGGCACCAAACTGATATACGTCAGTTCGGGCAGTGTTTGTGCCATTATTATATACCAATTCTCCTACTAACATGTAATACTTATCACAGTTTAGCGGAGCGTTTTGCGCATTGGCTATTGAGATATTAAACCATGAGAATAATACAGCCATAAAAGCTGCTACATATCTCCCTGCCATCAGACGACTTGCCCGAACTTTGTTAAGATGGGCTGTATCTGTATCGTCAGATACAGGTGCTAACGAAGGCTTATCAATTAAGCCCTTTAGCCTTTGGAGTAATAATAGGTGGAGTAAAGTGTCAAGCAAACGATTTCTCTTTTCGGCGATAAAAGATTTGCCAACACCTGTAGACCAAGATGTAGAATTTCTCATGGTATTAATTGTTACACTCAATAGTTATATAATATAAAAAGACCTTTAACGGTCGGATTTATTCACTTTAAAAAATTTAGCTTTGCCAAGACAAAGCATTGACATTATTGCCAATTTTAGTCCCTTCATTCAAACCCACTTCATTATCATGGCAAGTATGAATCCCCCCATACATGCGAGCATCAGCCGTTTCGACTGCTACCTGCCAGAATGAACTGAACTTCCGGGCTTTATATTCTACCACACGTTCGGTATCCATTGGTCTGCCTACGTGAGAATCATCTACTAATTGGAAACGGTTGCCATATATGCTGGCTAATACTGTAGCTGTTGCGGCTGCCTGCGCTGCATGACCCGAATAAAAAGCAGGGAAAGGAGGTTCAGGCCAGTATAAATCCCAAAGGGTAGCGATATTATAAAAAATAAAATACCAGGGACGTTGCGCATGGTAATAGTATTTGCATTTCCAGCAGTTAATAAAAGCATCGGCTACAGCCATACCTACTTTTGCGTAGGTCTGCGTAGCTTTAAAGAAATCTGCCTTGGCAGTAACAATAGTAATAGTAGCTAAATTATAAGAATGACCCGGAGGTGAGAAAGTCTCAGACGGATCATCACCCCACCAGTTAGCAATTTCTTTTTGCTCCTGGGTAAGCGTACTTCTCATTTTGTAGACTTCATACATCTGATTATAATAATCAGAATCTTTCTTGTAGCTATAGGGTATTTTTTGAGGGACTTCTAATTTGCCATTAGCAGAAATGAAAGTGCGATTCTTACCCCAATACGGGTGTAATGGCAAAGCTACAGGTGATTGACCTTTGGGAGGCGACTGCCATGATCCTTTATCGGTGGGTACGGCATAAGTGCTATCAAAGTTACGTTTGTAACCTTGGTAGCCGCCATCTGTCTTCGACCATTCAAAAATAGTTTTAGCGATTTCCTGACCATATTTAGCAGAACGTTCGGCTACTTCTTTATTTGCCTCTGATTTATAAATGACAGCTTCTAAGGAATCAATACTGGCTTTGTTAGCTGCTGAAGTCTGTTCGTATAATTGTTTTAAAAGATATGCCTGCCCAGCATTCAGAGAAAGTGCCCAGTTGTATTTCAGTGTGGCATCTGGTTGTGGCAAATTAGCTAAACCATTTAACTGTCCGGATAGAGATTTATAAGAAGCGTTACCATGTACAACACTTTCATACATAGCTAACCCCATATACCCTAGTGAACGTGAACCATAAGTAGGTGAACCTCCACGCGTGCCTTTCAGGATTTTCAATGTCATTTTGCTCCATGTTACAGGCACCTCCGCAGTCATTACCCCTTTTTCTGATTTTTCCTGAGCAGATTGATTTCTATCATCTGCACGAGCAACAGCCCAACCCATTACCATTGTGGTGGTCATGAGCAACTGCGCCATGAGAAGTGATAAAGATTTAGATTTCATTTTAAATAGTATAACTCAATAATTTACCGCAATGGCGGCCACTCAAT
>CBIHRH010000424.1:0-5024 GCA_966212365.1 uncultured Emticicia sp.
CAACCGAGCGTTTTTCTTCTGCCTTTACTTTTTCAATATCGACCGATTCAGGGCCATTGGTTTTGATTTTCTGAATCTCGTCTAAAGCAATTTTAGCTAGTTTTTCTGCATTAGCTGGTGAGCAACCAAAAGCAATTGTTAAGTTGTAAGTTGGACTCGGTAATTTATTATAAGAAGCACGAATACTTGGTGAGTATACTCCTGCTGCCTCCTCACGCAATTTTTCAGTCAACTTAATATCTAATACTTCTGCTAAAGCATCGAGATTAACTTTTTCTTCATCAGAATAATTGAATGTTCCGTTGAACTGTAAGTTTACAGATGCCTTGTCTTCTAAACCTTTATAAACAGTTTTTTCGACTTTGCCTTTTACTTTATCAATATGCAAATCTTTATATGATTCTATACGTTTGCTTGAGGGTAGGCCACCAATATATTTCTCCAGCAAAGGCTTAATTTTCTCTACTTCAAAATTACCTACAAATACAAAAGTAAAGTCACTTAAATCACTAAATCTATCTTTATAGATTTCATACGCACGGTCAAGGTTTACTCTATCAATATCTTCCGGCTTAGTGGGTAAGCGACGGAAATTTTTCTGATATAAAGTAGTTGTAATAGTATCATTAAAAACTTTTTCCGGAGTCAGTGTCTTTTGTGAGTTAGCAATTAATTCCTTCTGGTTTTTCAAAAAGCTTTTCACCACTTCATCATCTCTTCTTGGTTGCACAACATAGGCATACATTAATTGCAATGCAGTTTCTAAATCTGCTGGCGTTGTATTACCAGAAATCCCCTCATTTAATTCGTCAATATAGGTAAATACATTTACGACTTTGCCCGATAGAAATTTGTCTAACTGTATATCTGATAATTTACCAACACCACCTTGAGAAACTGCCGTAGATGCTAATTCAGCAGAATAATAGTCGGCGTCTGTATACAAAGAAGTACCACCTTTACTGACACCTGAGAACAAAATCTGATCATTTTTGAAGTTAGTAGGTTTCAAAGCAACTTTGATACCATTACCAAAAGTTAGTTCAGTAACACCTATTTCATCCATTTTCTTTTCAGATACTACTTTTGTTCCGGTAGGTATTTGTTCAAGAATTGAAGTTGCTACAGTTTCATCCTGGTAAGGCTTCAAATCATCGCTTTTGTAATTGATTAGTTCTAAAATCTTGGCTTCTGATGGCAACTTATCTTTGTCTTTTTCAGAGCCAATCACCATTCCGATACGATTCTCTTCTTTTACAACCTTTGTTGCGATAGCATTTACTTCGGCTAAAGAGATACTTTCCAGATGTTTTTTCACAAAATCGTATCTGAAATCGGCATCAGTATAAGCAGAACCCTGCAAATAATTCTGAATTAATCCATTCACAAATGCCACTGATTTAGTTTTATCTTTCTCCTTATAGCTTTTCTCTACGCCTACCATGTAGTCTTTCTTGGCACGTTCTAATTCACCTTTAGTAAAGCCAAATTTTCTCAAACGCTCTTGCTCATCCATCACCGCTTTAATAGCTGTTTCTAAACCGTCGGCATTTTTAGGAACTGTAATTACCTGAAAGGCGTCTAAACCTGCTAAGAAAGGACTATAACCCATCGCAGCAAATACAAACGGAGGATTAGGCTTTTTAGACATTTCCTGCATGCGAGTACTAATCATCTGATTGAAAAGATTTTCAGCAATATCTGTGCGATAATCTGCCTGCGTTTTTGTTTTCTCTCGCGGCAATTTGGTAATTAGCTGAAAACTTGACTGAGGAATTTCTTTATCTACAATCAAAGCAGATTGTGTTCCTTTTGAAGGAGCGATGTCATACTTGATACGTTTAGGGCCATTCTTATTTTCAGGAATATTGCTAAATTTCTCTTTTATTAAGGTTTCAACCTGAGCAGGGTCAAAATCACCTACTGCTACAACTGCCATTAAATCAGGTCGGTACCAGTCTTTGTAGAATTTGATTATCTGTTCAGGCTTAAATGTGGTCAGAACATCTACTTTCCCAATTGGAATACGTTCGGCGTATCTTGAATTGTTTAATAGAAGTGGTATTAGCTTTTGTTGTACGCGCCCTTGCGCATTTTTAAATCTGGCTCTTTCTTCTTCCAATACGATACCTCTTTCATTATTGATTTCAGTTGTATCTAAAGTAGCATAGTGAGACCAATCCGCTAGAATCTGAAAGGCACGCTCGAATAATTTGGCAGAATCAGTTGGTACTTGTAGTTGATAAATTGTTTCATCGAAACTGGTGGAAGCATTCAAATCAGCACCAAATTTCATTCCTGATTTTTGCAAGAAGTCAACTAATTGATTTTTAGGAAACTCTTTTGTTCCATTAAAATTCATGTGCTCCATGAAGTGGGCAAGCCCTAGCTGCTGGTCTGTCTCAAGAATCGAACCTGCATTAACCACCAGACGAAGTTCCATCCGGTTTTTAGGCTCAACATTTTTAAGGATATAATATTTAATCCCGTTTTTCAGTGTTCCGGTCTTAACTGCCGGGTTATTTGGAATCGGGACGTTAAGATTCTGTGCAAATGTCTGTGTAGTCACGAGCAAAAGCAGCAGCAAATTTTTAATCTTTTTCATAAATAATGAATTAAAAATTAGTTTTTGATATATGTTAAAGGTCAATTAATTTCAGGAATAAAGCAAATAGGGTTGTATGCTTTCTTTCCAGTTTTTTGCAAGAGTAAGACTTTTTATCTGCTCTTCAAAATCTTTTATCGGCAATTCAAATAATGATTCGCTTTCAGGAATCCCTAGCAATAAATCCAAATGTTTCGTACCAGCCGGATTAACGTTTGTAGGATAGGGTTTCCATTCAAAATGCTCAGGGTATTGGTCTTTAATCAACTTTATCAGCATGAGTCCATAATTCACAGCTTCAAAATCAGCTTTATCTTTTACATAAAATCTTAGCCCATTGCATTTTTCTCCTATATATTTACTTTCTGTCGGAACAAACGTTAATGGCATTATTTCAAGGTTCGCATTAAATAACTTATCTATCAATAAATTATTGTCTAACCAGGGGGCTCCGATGATAGAAAATGGCATTTCTGTACCTCTGCCCTCACTGATATTGGTCGCTTCCAGCAATCCTAAACCGGGATATAATAACGAGGATTGAAAGCTTCTCATCGCAGGAGAACTCGGAACGAAAGATATTCCCCAATCTGATTGAAAATCACTACGATGCCAGTTCTGGCATTGAATTACCTCAATTGTCGCATCTAATCCTTTTACTTTATTAAAATAGAGTGCTAATTCACCCAATGTGCTACTATGCCGTAATGGTATACTCCATCGACCAACAAATGAAGAACAAGTCTCTTCATCAAGTATCGGACCTTCTGCCCTATCCAGATTACCTGATATAGGGTTAGGTCTATCGGCAATAATTAAAAGTTTATTAAATTTGCCACAAGTTTCTAATACATAAGAGAGTGTCCACAAATAGGTATAGAATCTGCAACCTATATCTGGAATATCAAACAGAACGATATCCACATCGGCTAAATCCTGTTCATTAGCTATCAGTTTATCTCCATACAGACTAATGACAGGCAGCTGGGTTAACGGGTCTATGCCATCATACATTTTTACGCCATCAGCGCCTGTGGTATCTAATCCATGTTCAGGAGAGAACAATTTTATGATATTATACCCTTTTTCGAGCAAAGCTTGTCTTGAAGGCTGTAAAAGGTTGGTGGTTGCAGCATGATTGGTTACCAAACCAATACGCTTATTTTTCCAGTCATGGTTTTGTTTTAACAGTACATCTATACCGAATTGAATCATAATTACTTTGTATTTACAAACTTTTGCTTTGACATTAGCGTTTCAATAAATAGCTACGTCTTAACCTTATAGACATAACCTTATATTAATAAAATTCCCTTTTTTATGACCGGCAGATATATCCTCAGTCGTTTGTTTTCCTATTTTATACGTGGATTACTTTTCGTTGCTCCGCTGGGTTTTACATTCTTTATCTTACTTGGCGCTTTTGATTTTGTAGATAATCTAATTCGTATCAGAATTCCGACTGAAGACCCAACCCGCGACTTGTTTATTCCCGGTTTAGGTTCGGCCATTATTATTATCGGGACTATGCTGATTGGCTTTGTTTTTTCGGTATTATTACCCCAGACAATTCAGAATATTATCGAAAATGCTATCAGTCATTTACCATTAGTGAGGATTTTTTATTTTGCATTCAAAGACTTAATTTCGGCCTTTGTTGGCGATAAACGTAAATTTAATCAGGGTGCCATCGTACTAATAAATAAAGAAGCGCAAGTTTATAAAATTGGCTTTATTACACAAAATGATTTGAGTAATTTAGGCGTTAGTGATTTGGTGGCCGTGTATTTCCCGCATAGTTATGCTTTTTCCGGAAATCTTGTGCTCGTGCCCAGAGAAAACGTGCAGATGCTTGATTTGCCGAGTGCTGAAATTATGAAGTTGATTGTTTCGGGAGGGGTTTCTGTGAATGATAAGATATAATACTAGTATTTGCAGCAGGCAAACGCAATTTTTAAAATATCTATTCTGATAGTCCATGGAATATCATTTCGCGGTACCATTATCTATAAATCTCATGACTCAACCAAGACCTTATTTACTGCTATTATTACTTTGCCTGACCACTGCTTGCTTTGCGCAAGATATACATCAGCGTGAGGCCAAATCGGTAGAAGAATTGATTTATAGAAAAGACCCGTCTCAGGCAAGAAGTATGTTTAATAGAGACAGATACCTGGTTTTAGAGAAGGTAAGAACTGGAAGGCGTACCAAGTTTTATAAAGGAGATGTTTTCAGATTCAAGACCAAAGATGATATCGTTTATGAGGATAATCTTTATGACATCACCGATTCATCTTTCGTAATTACTTCCCTGAATGAGGTGATGAATCGCTACGAATATGTTGAAATAAAGATAAAAGATGTAGCAAGAATCTACAAACACCCGAAAAAACCTATACGTTTCGGGATAGCTAAT
>CBIHRH010000425.1:0-4999 GCA_966212365.1 uncultured Emticicia sp.
GCGGCCGCCGCGCGGATGCCTTTGAAGGTCGAATAATAATTTTTAAACATGCTCTAACCACACAATTAAAACCTTGATTCAAATCTATATTAATAATTATCTTTTGATTGTTTAGGTGTTTTCCAGATATAAGAAGCTTTCACTACATAAGTATTACTCATAGCATCATGCCAACTTCTTTCTGCAAACAAAAAGAAAAAGCCTCTAACGGAACCAACCTCCAAAGTGTTCTGTAAAATGTTTGATAAGCTGTAATAGGTTTGCCTTCATTATCTACTACAACAGAGCCAGTAATAATTTTACCGAATGTGGTTTTAAAAATCGCTTCAGAAATAAAATAGTAGATAAAATTGAAAAAAAACATAGTAATGATAAATACTATCGGATTGCAATTTATCAAAAAGAAATCACCCTTAAATAAGGTTTTCGGGAGATAATTATAGGTATAAGGATACCAAAAAATGAACGCTGAAGAAATGAAGATGATAAGTATCTGATCTGAAAGAAAATTAAAAAACGCTTAGCTTTGGGCTGTTCAATAGTCTCAATATCTATTTCAGAGGAGTAATTTAAAGTTTTAATTTGTTTAGAGGTGTATAGTATTAATAAAAAGGAAAGTACTATAGCCTTGACGGCATCTCTTTCAGGGAAGAGGATTAGGGATTTGTTAATAAAGATGCCTGGATGGGTGTAAGGGTTCAAAGATCAGGCATCACCATCTTGGATTCCTACAAGGTATCCTATTTTTCATTTAAGTCAATTGTGCATTAGTTCCCCTTTAGGGGTTAAGGGTATTGTCTTCCAAATCTTTTCATCGCAAACTTCCTGAAATTATCAGGTAACCGGCCGATTACTCCTTGCGGATGCACAAAGAAGAAATATCGTTCTATCTCAAAGTCATTCAGCTCTACTATCTGCAGCTCTTCATTTTTAAGCTCTTTTGTAATGGCATGTATCGACAAAAAAGAAAAGCAATTGGTGGTCAGCAGAAAATTCTTGATACTCTCGGTACTGGCTAATACTACTTTCACATTTAGCTCATGCATGCCTATTCCTATTTTCATTAAGGCTTTTCTGATTACTTCATTCGTGCCTGAACCCTGTTCCCGTAATACAAAGTCTACTTCTTTTAAAAACTCTGCGTTTACCGGATTATTATTCGCTACCAACGGATTCCTATGACGGGTAACCAGCACTAACTCATCTTTCAGAAACTCTTCGTATTTCATCGAGGCATTGTCAGTCAGGCCCTCCACTATACCTAAATCAATCTCTTTTTGTTGTAGCCATTCTTCTACCTGTTTTGAGTTGCCATGCAAAGTCTTAATTTTAATCAACGGAAATTGGTTATGAAAATCAGCCAGAATTTCGGGGATAATATAATGTGAGATAGTAGTACTTGCGCCCAGACGCAGCTCTCCGGAAGCCCGCCCATCCAGTATATCCAGATTTTCGTTCAACTGGTCGTAGATTCCCTGCAATTGTTGAGCATAATTAAAGAGCAGTTGTCCGGTTTCGCTCAATAACAGTCGGTTACCGTTTCGTTCAAAAAGATTCCGACCCGTCTGTATCTCCAGTTCATGTATATTTTTACTGACAGCGGGCTGAGAGATATTGAGGTCTTGCGCCGCCTTTGTAAAATTAAGATGCCTGGCCGCTGACATAAAAACCGACATTTTGAAATCAATTGCTATCATTGTATAACTGGGAAAATTGCCACAATGTACACTAAATTCACGGTGTGACACAATTTGATTAGTGTAACATTGTTTGACTCGTGTATTTAGTGGCAAAATTATTTAGTTTAGTAGTATTATCCACCAGTTTTCTATTAACGCTATATTTTTGTATGTCCGTCACAGAAACATCTTTCCAGTATATGCGTGACAGCAAAAACAAACCCAGTATTGATAAAAATGAAACTAATAAAAACAATATAGTCATGTATTTGATGAGTAGGGGTTGTTCGCTATTTATATTTTCGCTTTCCATTATGCAATCGTTTTATGCAACAAAAGTATGTCTTTATGGGATAGCATTAAAAGGATAGTTTTTGGGTGTTAATAACTAAAGGTTATTGAAAGAGGTAGTTTGGGGAGGGGATGATAGCGAATATGGAATTTATATCGTTGGTTTTTAGGGAAAGGGAGGAAGTCTCGGCAAAATCTCCCAAGGCATTACAGAGAAGCACAATTGAATAAAGTTATAAATTCCTGTTTCAGGACAAGACAAATTTGAATGAATTGACAAAACATGAGGAGGTAATTTTCTGTTATTTTCTTAATAGCAAATAATTTGAGATTTGTGAATCATGCGGCGTCCGCAAAGGCATACGTTTCACGCTCTGTCATTTATAGCAGTTAAACAGAAATATTATATAGATTACCCCTGAAAATTTCCTCTCTTATCTTTCTTTTTGCCAATATATGTACGATGGCATAACTTTTTAGCCTTCTATGCTAAAATGCTTGATGAAAAACATGACTTACAAACCAATCGCAATTATGCTGCTTCTTTTGGCAACAGGTTGCAACAATCAACAAAAACAAAGCAATATGGAAACGGAAACCCAGACAAAGAGCGAGGTTAATCAAAAGACCATCGCTATATCAAAAGATGGTACGGCTATCGCTTATGAAAAAAAAGGCCGGGGACCCGGCCTCATCCTGATAAACGGAGCTCTGGCTGATAGGAAAGTCTATGAAAAAGGATGGACAGACATGCTTGCAAAAAATTTCACTGTAATTACTTATGACCGACGCGGCCGGGGTGAAAGTGCTGATACAAAACCCTATGCCGTAGAAAGGGAAATTGAAGATATAGAAGCATTGATTGAAAAAGCCGGAGATAGTGCGTATCTGTTTGGGTCTTCGAGTGGTGCCGCTCTGGCACTTCTGGCTACCGAAAAATTAGGGCCTGAAAAGGTGACAAACCTGGCGCTTTATGAACCACCTTATGAGGCTGCTACCAAACAAGAAACTGCCAATGAGAAGCAGAAAGTAAATGACCTGGTAGCCGATGGTAAAGTGGCCGATGCCGTAACTTTCTTTATGGAAAGAAGAGGAACACCGCCCGACAAAATGGAAGAAATGAAAAAATCTCCGGCATGGAAAGGCATGGTAAGTATGGGCCATACGCTTGTATATGATCTGGCCATTCTGGATGATGGGTCAGTTCCGAAGGATATTGCAAAAAATATAAGCATTCCAACGTTGGTGATGGATGGTGAAAGGAGTTTTGCTTTCATGGCCCCCACTGCCAACAAGGTAGGGAAAGCTATTCCCGGTGCGGTGCGTAAAACCATCAAAGGGCAGATGCACAATCCGTCACCCGAATCAGTTGTGCCTGTGTTAGTGGAGTTTTTTTACAAATAACCATTTGGCAGGCCATAATACGGTGTAAAAGTAATGGAGTGTCTCGCTATGCAATGAGTAAATCTATTGCATGGTGAGACATTTTTACATTTCGTTTACATCTTTT
Source organism: uncultured Emticicia sp. (assembly GCA_966212365.1). Classification (GTDB taxonomy): domain Bacteria; phylum Bacteroidota; class Bacteroidia; order Cytophagales; family Spirosomataceae; genus Emticicia. The sequence continues at coordinate 3,481 of CBIHRH010000425.1, forward strand.
TACTAGCTATTCACATGGCTCAGAGGAAAACTCTCTAAGTTTGTCTAAACCCCTGAAAAAATGGCAAAGTACTTACACATATTTAAATTTTAAAGAAAATGAAAAGATTATTTGTATTTATTCCGGCTATAGTGCTGGGATTATTTCTGCTAAATTCTTTTGTGCTGAAAGAAAAAGAAGCAAAAAAGAAACCATTAAAAGAGGGCAAATCATCAGAGATTGCCAACGTCATTTTTAAATCTATTGATGGCGGACAAACCTGGCAGGACATTAGCCAAGGGCTACCTGAAAAATTGCAGAGAGAAGGTGTGTGGAGTAATGGTTTATTTGCAAATGACCATGGGCTCTATTTACGTGCGGGAGATGGGGTTTATCACAGCGAACCAAATTCTACAACTACTTTTTGGACAAAAGAGAATTTTCCTGGTAAACAACGTAATATTACCCCGGGCAAGAATGGGATATTTGCCTTTGATTTCAGAGGTCAGTTTTTACAAAAAATTAACGGAACGAATGATTGGTCGCCCATGTACACGAATTTTCAGGAGCAAGCCGTGCGCATAGACAAAAAGATAGATTGGATGTATAAGAATTATAAAGCGAGACAAGTAAACACCGTTTTTGAAACTGCCGGAGGCACAGTTTTCATCGGTGCCGGTAACAACCTTTTCAGATCTGCTGACAAAGGGAAAACCTGGGAACGAGTGCAGGTTGGGGGCGGATTAATGAAATTGATAGAGTCAAACGGTGTACTTTTGGCTACCTACAAAGATGGAATATTAAGATCGACCGATGATGGGCAAAACTGGGCTCCTGTAATTAGTGAAGGAGGTTATGGCATCGCTGTAGAACATATTGATGGAGGATTTGCTGCTATCCTAAACAACACAGCTACCAGAACAAACAGCATACACATTTCAATGGATAGTGGAAAAACCTGGAATACCATAGGTGAAGACCTTCAGCCTTCATGGAGTCATTTATTTATGAGAAAAGTAGGCTTAGTTAAATCTTCATCGGATATTTTATCTATCAAACAAATGGGTAAATATTTAGTATGTGGTCGTGCAGATGGTATATTCCGGTCGTCTGACATGGGCAAAACATGGCAAAGACTATCACTTCCTGCTACAGAAAATTTTGGCTTCAATTTATCTGTTTCGGGCAATGTGATGTATGTCATACCTTATAAAGGATGTTGAAAAACTCCAGACTCAGGAAGAATGTGTATGGCTGAGTTTATAAGATTTGGCTAAAGCCAATATGATGATTTCTTCTTGTTACCCCCCAATTCCATTGCGGATTTAAAAATGGGCGGACGCCGCGCGGGGCTATTGAATTAAAATCAATTGCCTCCAGCTAAAGCTGGAGATTAGTAAATTGACATAATCCAATTTGGCTTTAGCCAAAACGTTTTCCGAATACAAATTTAAAAGAACGGTTATTTCCTGAATATTAATAAAATCATTTGTCAATGAGTATTAATCAATAAATAAAGATTGTAGCAAAAAATAGACAT
>CBIHRH010000426.1:0-4994 GCA_966212365.1 uncultured Emticicia sp.
CACGGATATAATCACGTTTATCGTTACCGATATTGCGGTAGCGAGGTACATAAATACCATTTGCCCGACGGCCATAAGTATATTTATCCAAATCGCCATCCCAAACACCCGAAGCACCTATCTTAAAGTGGTGATCCATCAGGTTATGTCCTAACTCACCTGAATCATTACCAAAGCCATTAGGGAAACGGTTAGATTTTGAGTTCAATAAGATAGCTGTTGAACCTAAAGCACTACCACAAACGAAGATAACTTTCGCAAAGTATTCCGTTTGTTGAAGCGTCACGGCATCGGTTACTTTTACGCCTGTTGCACGTTTTTTGTTTTCATCGTAAGTGATTTCAGTTACTACTGAATCAGGACGAAGCGTCAGACGACCAGTTTTAGCAGCCGGAGGAAGCGTACACGATTGCGTACTGAAATAAGCACCGAACGGACAACCCAACGAACATTTGTTACGGTATTGACAAGACGCACGGCCTACACCCAACTGCGCCTTCGCAGCCTCAGAAAGGTTAGCTACACGGCCAATGGTCATATGGCGACCCGGGAAGTTTTTCTCGATGCGTTTACGAACTTCTTTTTCAACGGCATACATTTCCATTGGAGGTAAAAACTCACTATCAGGTAGCTGAGGTAAGTTCAATTTCTCTCCTGAAATACCTACGAATTTCTCTACATAAGAATACCACGGAGCTATATCTTTATAACGGATAGGCCAGTCAACGGCGATACCGTCTTTTAAGTTTGCTTCAAAATCAATATCACTCAAACGATACGACTGACGTCCCCACATGATTGATTTACCACCCACAATACCCGGACGGAACCAGTCGAATCTTTTATCTTCTTTATACATCGAATCTGAATCGTTCATCCAGTATTTCTCTGTCATTTCATTATACGGATAATCGCGCGATAACTTCGGATGCGTTTCTTTTTGTTCAATCGTCAATCGTCCATTATATTGCATTTGCCAAGGGTCTTTCATGGCATTTTCGTATCCTGTTACGTGCTCCAACTGCTTGCCTTTTTCAAGCATAATCACACGCATACCTTTTTCGGTTAATTCTTTCGCTGCCCAACCTCCGGTTACACCCGAGCCAATAATGATGGCGTCGTAGGTCTGAGCTTTAATAGCATCTATATTTAAGTTCATTTTTGTCTGTAAATTTTAATCTGTGAATAGGTTAAAGAAATTAGATTGCCCAAGCCTTTTGACCTGGTTTGTATGGGGCAGAGCCATCAAATCTACCCGGAATTGGTAAATACTCCAATGCCTGTGTAGCACCTATTTCAGAAGTAAAATAACCTACGGTTGTGAGTTCTTTCATTCTCAGGAAGAAAGCCTTGTCAGTCGACATGGTTTGTTTCACCATTTCGTTTTTATCTGCAGTGCTTAATTCTACAAAGCCTTTGCCAAACCTGGTTTTGCTATCGGCATCTAATTTTGCCAGACCTGCATAAAATTTATCCTGGTCTTCTTTCACATAACAATCACGCATCACTCTCACGATAAATTTCTCTGCTCCCGCGGCTTTAGCACCCGGGGTATCAGTTGTTGGAATGATGACATCGGCTACTTCGGCTAACAATGCCTCTTGTCCGGCGGTAGTCATTACGCTTTCGCCTGTATTCAATACTTGTCCCATTACACCAGCAATCACCGGTGGAGACAACACCCCTCCAACTAACAGGGACAGTCTCTGAACAGCTTCTCTACGATTCATTCTTGATAAGGTTAATAAAATGGATAATGTTGTTAAAATATATGCGTTATGCTGGTAATACTTGTTTAATTGCGAATTAGTGAATAATTGTGCTACATCGTGTACTATTGTGGACATAGTGGCAGATTATTATTCGCTAATTCACCATTCACTAATTCACCATTACCTATGAAAACTATCTCCCACAAATTTCAGTACTTCCGGTAGGGCCGTGCGCCAGTACGTCCAGGTGTGGCCACCGTCTCTTATTCTGAATTCATGAGGGATTTTCTTGTCAATCATCATGGCGTGCAGGGCCATATTGCCTTTAATCAGAAAATCGTCATCGCCGCAATCGATATAAAACTTCACTTTTTTCAAATCATCTGCATTGGCCGTCTCTACAATCTTAATCGGGGCATTTTTATAATAATGCTCGCTCAAACGGTCTTTGCCTTTCAAATCTTTTCCGTATAAATCTCCGAATACGTAATTCCAGCGTGTTTGGTCCTGGTTTCCGTTTACGATTTCATCATCTGTCCACACCGCTGCACTTAGAGGAGCTGCTGCTGCGAACATATCCGGATGTTTTGTTGCGTAGAGTAGAGTACCGAGTCCTCCCATTGATAGTCCTGCCACAGCTCTGAATTCCTTCTTAGAACGAATGCGATAGGTAGTTTCGATATACGGAATAAACTCTTTTATGAAAAAATCTTCAAATTTGGTCTTACCGTCGAATGTATTCATATACCAGGTTACTCCCGCATCCGGCATTACAATAATCATTGGAGGCGCTTCTCCGCTATTAATTACTTTATCGGCAATCTCAGGTGTTTGTCCGAATTGCGTCCAGCCCGTTTCGTCGTCGGTATAACCATGTAGTAAATACAATACAGGGTATAAACGATTGTTTTTCTCATAATCGGCAGGTAAATAAATATTATACTTCACGTCCTTGCCTAAAGTACTACTTTTCAGTTTCAGACTTTCTTTCACAATGCCTTGTTGCGCAAAGGTGAATGTTGAAACCAATAGTAGAAATAATACACTAATCTTTTTCATTGGATTTTCGTTACGGGTTATTTTTGATGGAAACTTTCACTTACAAATTTCAGAACTTCCGGCAAAGCTGTACGCCAGTAGCTCCATGTATGACCTCCCTGACGAACACGGAATTCATGCGGGATTTTCTTATCTATCATCAGGGCATGCAGAGCCATATTGCCTTTAATCAGAAAATCATCATCGCCACAATCAATATAATATCTTACTTTCTTAATATCTTCCGGATTAGCCGTTTCAATAATTTTCAGGATAGAGTTTTTATTGTAATGCTCATTCAGCCGGGCATTGCCGACTAAATCTTTGCCATAGCGTTGAGCATAAGAAGTAGCCCATTGTGCATCAGGCATGGCCAAGACTTCTTCATCAGTACGAACACCAGCGCTTAAAGGGGCCGAAGCCGCAAATAATTCAGGATGCTTGGTCGACATCACTAAAGTACCATAACCACCCATTGAAAGTCCGGCTATGGCTCTGTAACGTTTCTGCGCACGAACACGGTAGTTTTTCTCGATATAAGGAATAAACTCTTTGATGAAGAAATCTTCGTAAGGCACTTTGCCATCGTAGCTATTCACATAACCACTTACGCCACCATCAGGCATGGCAATAATCATGGGAGCGATTTCGCCACTATTCGATAATTTATCTGTGATGACATTGGCTTCTCCGAACTGAACCCAGCCAGTTTCATCATCACCAAAGCCATGTAATAAATATAAAATAGGATAGGAACGATTGGAGGTAGCGTAGTCGGCAGGGAGATAGATATTGTACTTAATATCTTTGCCCATCAGCGCACTTTTGATAGTAAGACTTTCTTTTACAATACCTTGTTGAGCGAACGTAGCAAACGTTACCAATAAAAACAGCACATACAAAATGCGTTTCATTGCTTGTGTAAAGGTTAAAGGTGAATAAGTAGTAAATATACAATCATAAAGTCTTTAAATCCAAATTTAAAGAGGGGTTATAGCAATATTCTAAAATATTATTTTTCCACAATGTACAGAAAAGAGGTTGGGAAGCCTGCACGATATTACACAATTTAATAAAAATTAATTATGGCAATCGTTATTATGAAAAGTAATTTACCTTAAAACAATAATATACTTGTATATAATAGTCGTATATATTATATTTGCGACAATAAAAATATAATCAATGAGAAAATTAGAATTTGCATCTTTACAAGTCAGGAATCTTGAAGCCTCAAAAGAATTTTATACGACAAAACTCGGGTTTGAAGAAGCAAGAATTCCCAACCCTAATGCCTGTGTTTTTAAATACAGCAAAGGTGAGGCAAGTTTTGCCATCAGAACACCTATAAGTAATATAGAAGGGAAAGAATTAGGTATCGGTGCCTCACTCTGGTTCGCAATCGATGAAGAAATAGAAGATTTGCAGGCACAGTTATTAGCAAAAAATGTAACACTGTTGGGGCCTATCCAGACAACACCATTCGGGAAAATCCTTATTGCCAAAGACCCCGACGGATACAACATCACCTTTCTAAAAGCATACTAACTATATGAGTATGAACAGAAATACAAAATACTGGATTATAGTGGCATCGAAAGACCATGTGAAAACCGGGATTGCAGAAGGGATTGCCCAGGCTTGTCATGGAAAATCATCTCCTTTGAAAAGAATGCGAAAAGATGATTTCATTATCTATTATTCGGGAAAACAGAAGTTAGGAAGACCCGAGGTATGTCAGGAATTTACCGCTATAGGAAAGGTTATAGATGATGAAACTTACCAGGTTCAGATGTCTGAGGACTTTTGTCCATCAAGACGTAATATTGATTTTTTCCCAAGCGAAGATATTTCTATTTTGCCGTTAATTTATAGACTGGATTTTATCCGGAACAAGAAAAGCTGGGGGTATCCATTTCGTTTTGGTTTCTTCGAAATCAATCAGCACGACTTTGAAATGATTTCTTCACAGATGTTATCAAAAGACTATGTCTAAAAAAATTGAATTTCATTTTAAAAAGCCCGAAGACAGTCCGGGTTATCTTCTGGGGCAGCTGACCATGTTATGGCAGCGAAAACAAAAGCGTGTTTTAGACCCTTTGGACCTGACACATACCCAGTTTGCACTACTCTGCGCACTAGCCTGGTTATCCAGAGAAAGTGATAAGGTTACGCAAGTTGATATTGCCAATCAGAGCAATGCAGACACGATGATGGTATCAAAGGTGTTGAGAACATTGGAAG
>CBIHRH010000427.1:0-4980 GCA_966212365.1 uncultured Emticicia sp.
GGCAATTTATCTATATTCCTCAATCAGGTTGAGAATAAATAAGATACTCTTCAAATAATTGAATTTAACACCATCTGCCCGGCAGAGAATAAATACTTTTTTTCTATGGTAAGACTCGCATTAAAAAGACCTATCACAATAGTAGTGCTATTTACCGGACTGCTCTTGTTTGGTATAATGGCAATCCCGAAGACACCAATTGATATTTTCCCCCAGCTAAATCTACCCACTATTTATGTTATGGAGTCATACGGGGGTATGTCTCCGCAGCAAATGGAAGGTTTCTTCGCTACCCGCATGCAGGAGCAATTCTTGTATATTAACGGTGTTAAAACCATTGAAAGTAAAAATATACAAGGACTTACCTTTATCAAACTTTCATTTTATGAAGATACCGATATGGCTGAGGCATCGGCTCAGGTAGCATTACAGGTAAACCGTGCTTCGAAATTCTTCCCTCCGGGGGCTTTGCCACCGCAGGTAATTCGTTTTGATGCTTCTTCTATGCCCGTAGGTCAGTTGGTATTTGATAGTAAGACCAAATCACTCAAAGAAATGTATGATTTGGCCTCTACCTTTATCCGTCCGATGTTTGGTACAGTGCCAGGCCTGACGGCACCTCATGCTTTGGGTGCCAATTCAAGATCGATAGTTGTCAATGTTGACCCTGAAAAACTTCGCAGATACAATCTTTCTCCCGACCAGGTAGTGGAAGCCATTGCGAAAAATAATGCCATGACACCCTCCGGTAACCTGCGTGTGAATGATTTGATGTATGTAACCAATGTTAACTCATTAGAAGAAAAAGTACAGCATTTTGAAGATATACCACTCAGCACCAATGGCTCTGCTACAGTTTTTATCCACGATATAGCTACAGTTTCTGATGCCGCAGACGTAACTGTTGATTATGCCCTGGTAAATGGCAAACGTTCCATCTATATTCCGATTGTAAAAACCGCCAATGCTTCAACATGGGCAGTAGTACAAGGATTGAGAGCCAAGCTTCCAGAAATGAGGGCTTTATTGCCAGACGATGTAACCATCAGCTATGAGTTTGACCAATCAGTATTTGTAATTAACGCGGTAAAAAGCTTAATGACAGAGGGTATCTTAGGAGCTGTGCTTACGGGGTTGATGGTACTATTATTCCTGAAAGACTGGAGGAGTAGTCTGGTGGTAGTTATCACTATTCCAATCTCTATTATTATTGGGGTATTACTACTGAAAATGGCAGGACAAACCATTAATATCATGACCTTAAGCGGTTTGGCATTGGCTATCGGAGTATTGGTTGATCAGGCAACGGTAACTATTGAGAATATCCATCAGCACCTCGAAATGGGTAAAACCAAGAAGAGAGCTATCTTAGATGCCTGTCAGGAAATCTCCTTTCCACTACTCCTGATTCTACTCTGTATTCTGGCTGTTTTTGCACCTTCATTCGTCATGACAGGTGTGCCAAAAGCTATGTTTTTGCCCTTATCCTTATCAATTGGGTTTTCCATGATTGTCTCTTTCATTGCAGCGCAAACCCTTGTGCCTGTTATTTCAAACTGGCTGTTAAAAGAAGAAATGTTTCAATATCACCATTCAAAATTCCATGCACATGCGGGCCTGGCCTTAGATTCGGGTGAAATTGAAGAAGTAGAAGAGCATACCAGACAGGATAGACAGCATGGTGATGAAAACTCATTTTTCCAGCGGGTAAAAGTAAGCCTGGCAAATATGCTTGAAAGGTGGATGAGAAGTAGAAAAGTTATTGTTAGTTTTTATTTGTTGCTGACATTGGTAGCATCAGGCATCTGCTTCTATTTAATAGGTAAAGATCTATTACCTAAAACCAATAATGGACAGGTACAGCTACGCATAAAAGAGCCCGAAGGCACAAGACTCGAAAAAACTGAAAGAGACGTAAAAGGTATATTAGCTATTATGGACTCAACCATTAAAGGCAAAGTTGAAATTTCTTCGGTTTATATAGGTATTATCCCGAGTAGTTATGGTTCAAGTAACCTTTATGTATTTAATAGTGGTACGCACGAAGCCATTATGCAGGCTAATATGGGAGAACATTTTAAAGGGAATCTCGATGACTTGAAAGATGAACTTCGGGCTAATATCAAAAAAACTTATCCCAAAATCAGAATATCTTTTGAACCTATTGAATTGACTGAGAAAATCATGGCTCAAGGAGCTGCCACGCCTATTGAGGTGCGGGTAATAGCCAAGAATTTTGAAGATATAAAGTTCTATTCCCGTCGATTGGTAGATAGTCTTCGTAAAATCAGTTACCTGCGGGATGTGCAGATAGCTCAGCCGCTTAAATTTCCTGTTATTAAAATCAATATCGACCGATTCAGACTTGCGCAAATGGGTCTTAATCTGCAGGAAGTTGCCAGAAGTATTACTGATGCCACCTCATCAAGCCGCTTTACCGAAAAAGTACAATGGCTCGACCAGAAAGTGTCCTATACCTATCAGGTACAGGTGCAGGTACCAGAGTACCTGATGAACTCAATGGAGCAGTTGCAATCCATTTCATTAGTAAAAGGCAAAGCCCGCCCTGTATTGTCTGATGTTGCCCAGATGGCGATTGATACCCTTCCCGGGCAGTATGATCGAACTGGCCCAAGAAGATTTCTGACGGTAAGTGCCAACATTTATAAAAAAGATTTAGGTGAAGCTTCTGATGCTGTAAAGAAAACTATAGACAAATTAGGCACGCCACCTAAAGGCATGGTAGTAGAGGTAAAAGGTATGGCCTCGTTACTGACCGAAACGCTTGATTCGCTCCAAACAGGTCTGGGTGTAGCCATTATTGTGGTTTTGCTACTATTAGCAGCCAATTATCAGTCGTTTGGCGTAGCGCGGTCTGTTTTGTCTACTGTTCCTGCGGTATTATTGGGCTCTTTGCTTTTATTAATGGCTACTGGGGCTACACTTAATCTACAATCCTACATGGGTATCATTATGAGTATCGGGGTATCGGTAGCCAACGCTATTCTGATAGTTACCAATGCAGAATCGTTGCGACTGAGTTATAAAAATCCATTCAAAGCGGCAGTGATGGCGGCTAGTATCCGGTTCAGACCTATCATCATGACCAGCCTTGCCATGATTGCCGGAATGATACCAATGGCCAGCGGGCTTGGCGAAGCAGGAGAACAATCGGCACCCTTGGGTAGAGCCGTTATCGGGGGACTTATCTTCTCTACGTTTGCCTCGTTATTGATTGTCCCTTTAGTCTATGGCTGGATTCAACAAAAAGCATCTTTTAAATCAGTTTCTTTATTACCTGACAATGAAAACATTATCTAACACCTATATGAAATATTGCCTAATGATATTGCTGGCAAGTGCAGCTCTGAGTGCCTGCACAGAAAACAGAGCTGAAGAAAAGAAAGTAGAAGTACCTAAATCTTCGGCTCCAGCCTATCAGCTTGCCACTGTTGAAAGCGGGGGAGTACCTACTACCTTAAGACTACCGGCACAATTAAACGCCTATCAGGAAGTAAGTCTTTTCCCGAAAGTGAATGGCTATGTAAAAAATGTTCTGGTCGATCTTGGCTCACATGTAACAAAAGGTAGCTTACTAATGGAATTGGAGGCACCAGAATTAGAGCAGGCAGCCCTATTGGCCAAAGAAAAATATGCCAAAGCCAATGCCGATTTTTCGATTGACAAAGAACATTATCAACGCCTGTTAGAGGCATCAAAAACCAAAGGTGCTATCTCTCCGATGGATTTATCGACCATTAAAGCTAAAATGAATGCTGACACTGCTTTGGTAAATGCTGAAAAAGCCAATTGGGACATGCAGAAAGCGATGCTGGGCTACCTGAAAGTAACGGCTCCTTTTAGTGGTGTAATTACCGAACGTAATGTCCATCCGGGAGCTTTGGTAAGCTCAATGGCCAAAGACAAACCGATGTTGGAACTGAAACAGATAGAACATCTGCGCTTACAGGTAGATGTACCGGAGCATCTGGCGGTTAATCTGCATGAACACGATACACTGTCTTTCTATGTAAGTGCCTTACAAGGCAAAAGGCTTAAGGGTAAAATCAGCAGAAAATCGAGGAGTATTAATATGCAATACCGAAGCGAAAGACTGGAAGTAGATGTGCCTAATGGAACGGGAGTACTATCATCAGGTATGTATGCTGATGTGCTGATTTACTCGAAAGGCAATAAAAATGCCTTGATTGTACCTAAATCGGCGGTAGTTACTTCTACCGAACGCAAATATGTATTGGTATCTGACAATGGAGCTATCAGAAAGGTAGATATAAGCACCGGAAATCAGACGCTTGACCGCGTAGAAATCTACGGTGACTTGCAAATCGGTGATAAAGTAATAGTAAATGCCACTGATGAGATAAAAGAAACAACTCACGAATAAGCAAGTGTGGCAAGAAGAGCATATCAGGAAAGAATTCCCATGAGCAAACGATTAATAATTTTATGGCTATGCGTATGCTGTGTTGCCTGCAATAAGGCTGAAATGATAAAGCCATATTCATATCTAAGTGTGAAGTTTATTGACGATGAAGACTATGTGTTGATGGAGCGAATAGAAGGAAACTGGCAACCTAAAGAAAAACAAGCGAGCCTGAATGCCTATGGTTTTAAAAATGAGAGATTAACCATCTACCTGCCTGATCTGACACAGACGGGCAGGTACCCTGACCTGACCATTAAAAATATCTTTTATACTGATGGAGTAGATTTTAACCCATTCAAAGTTTATAGTGGTTTTTTGGAAATTACCCAACTGGATTCCGTAAAAGTAGGGGGTACTTTCAGAGTAGTTCTTGAGGACGAATACAATGGTGTTGAACACAGGACTATTGTTGGTGATTTTATTATTAATAGTCGCTGAACGTATTTGTTAAAGTCTGTTTTATATAAGATTAGAACTAAGAGCATGTTTAAAAATTATTATTCGACCTTCAAAGGCATCCGCGCGGCGGCCGC
>CBIHRH010000428.1:0-4977 GCA_966212365.1 uncultured Emticicia sp.
ACCTAAACAATTTGATTCATTCTGGGCAGCGGCCAAGGAATGTAGTATTTCCAGAGTATACGGTGGTATTCATTTCAGAGATGGGATTGATCAAGGTACCGAGTTGGGAAAGATTGTTGGGAAAAATTGCTTAAGTTTACATTATAAAAAGTGAGAAATAAATCTGAATCCTATGCATGATGCCATTGTTATTGGTGGAGGACTTGGGGGCTTAACGGTAGCAATTGAACTTGCCGGAAAGGGATTTTCGGTGATTGTTATAGAAAAGCATACTTACCCATTCCATAAAGTATGTGGAGAGTATATTTCTAATGAAGTTAGGCCTTATCTTGAACACGTAGGATTAGATATCAACAAACTTGGCGCGTCTGCAATTAATAAATTTCAGCTTACATCAATTAGAGGGAAAAGCCTGCACTCACCCTTACAAATGGGTGGCTTTGGCATTAGTCGTTATACACTTGATTACGAGCTTTATAAAATTGCAGTAAATAAAGGTGTACAATTTGAACTCAATGCAAGTGTTGAGGATACCCAACGTATAAATGATACGTTCTTTGTAGACACTAATACTAATAAAACTTTTCAGGCAAAAGTACTCATTGGCTCTTATGGGAAAAGAGCTAAAGTTGATAAAGTTATTCAGCGACCTATTCCTAAACAAAAGACCAGTTATTTAGGCATTAAATACCATATTTCGCTCGATTATCCAAAAGATTTGATTTCGCTACATAACTTCGAGGGTGGTTATTGTGGTATTTCGGCTATTGAAGACAACAAGTATTGTCTTTGTTATTTAAGCCAGACCTCTAATCTGAAACACAAAAGTGGAATCAAGCAAATGGAAGAGGATATTTTATGTAAAAATCCTTTTCTCAAAGAAATTTTCACAAATGCAGAGTTTCTCTTTAAAAAGCCCGAGGTGATTAATGAAGTAGTATTTGTGAGCAAAAGTAAGGTTCATGAGAATATCATTATGGTAGGTGATTCGGCTGGACTAATTACTCCGCTTGCCGGCAATGGTATGTCAATTGCTATCAGGTCTGGTTTCTTATCTGCGAAATTGATAACAGAGTTTTTACAGGGAAATATTAACAGAACTGAATTAGAAAAGTTATATATATCAAACTGGAATAGCAATTTCAGAAATCAGCTTTGGAGAGGCCGACAATTACAAAAGCTATTTGGAAAGGAAAAGACATCTGAACTGGCGATTACCTTTTTAAATAATCTACCTGCACTGATGCCGCTGGTTATCAGAAGTACGCATGGCAAAGTACTGGAATTCGACCATTAACGCACATAAAAATATGGAACAAAATAACGATTCATCTTTTAAGAAAAATTTCACACTCAAAAGCAACAATCTGAAAGGGCAGGCAACTGCCAAAGATTTTTTTAACAGTTTTGGCTGTACCGGGCAGAATACCTCTCCTCACCTTTCATGGATGGATGCGCCAAAAGGCACTGAGAGTTTTGCAGTTACAATTTTTGATGTTGATGCGCCTACCGGAAGTGGCTGGTGGCATTGGATAATTTTTAATATTCCGGCAGATGTGACAGAATTGAAACCAGAGGCGGGCGATGTAAGTAAATCTATTGCTCCTGAGGGATGTGTACAAGGTAGAAATGATTATGGAACCTTTGGCTATGGCGGGCCTTGTCCTCCTCCGGGTCAGCTTCATCAATATATCATAACCGTATTTGCACTAAAAACAAAATTAGATTTAGATAAAGATACTATTCCGGCTATTATAGGCTTTAATATTAATGATAATACAATTGCCAAGGCATCTATTGTTATCTACGCTAAGCGCTAATCTTAGACATTCCAGCTCTCAATGGGAAACAGATAGTCATACAAAACCGCCTTATGGAATATCCATAAATTTATGCGTTTGCAGACTGACTTTCCATTGAGGGTTTTCTTTTACATAATCAATTATCAAAGGCAACATTTCACTTTGCCTGCTCCATTCGGGTTGTAGCAACAACATGCAATCTTCATTGACTAAATTCGCGTGTTTTTCAGCAAAAGCAAAGTCTGATTTATTATACACAATTACTTTTAACTCATTGGCTACGCTATAGATACTTTCGTGAGGTTCTTTAAATTTTTTAGGTGAAAAACATACCCAATCCCAAACACCTGAAACCGGATATACACCTGCGGTCTCAATATTGGTCTGAAATCTGGCTTGTTTTAAAGCAATCGTTAAATCGTCTAAATTATACATTAAGGGTTCTCCACCTGTAATAACAGCCATTCTGCCTTTATAAATACTTGCCCCTTTAACTATCTCGTCTATGGAAAACTGAGGATGTATGGAAGCATCCCACGATTCTTTCACATCGCACCATACACAACCCACATCGCAACCACCTAAGCGAATAAAATAGGCCGCTTTACCCGAATGATACCCTTCCCCCTGCAGGGTATAAAACGATTCCATCACGGGCAATTTTACTACTTCTGTAACCATTAAACTATAATTTTTTACAAAATTATCATAATTCTGTCAATTTCGTATAAGTGTCTTGTTATCCAAGGTACAATCCCGGAAAATTGACATTTCCTATAATTAAATCACAATTCAGGGATAAGTTTTGCACTTTTTTAGATGAAAAAAATCTTCTATTGAATTTATATTAAATTTTTCAACCATTTTTTCATAAAAGACGTTATATTCATGTTTAGATTTGCGTGAAAAAAACTGAAATATTGAATGTCTGAATCAGAAAAAAAATATTGCGATTCATTAACCGAATATTCCCGAAGAAAAACGAATCAAGTACAGGTAGGTGATGTCTGGATAGGTTCTGACTATCCAATCAGAGTTCAATCGATGACTACTATCGATACTATGGACACGGTTGGTTCTGTTGATCAAACTATCCGGATGATTGAAAGTGGCTGTGAACTGGTAAGGATTACGGCCCCAAGTGTAAAGGAAGCACAGAATCTTGAAAATATAAAAAAAGAACTTCGAACCAGGGGTTATTCTACCCCATTGGTAGCTGATATTCACTTTACGCCTAATGCCGCAGAATTAGCTGCTAGAATAGTTGAGAAGGTAAGGATTAATCCGGGTAATTATGCAGATAAGAAACGTTTTGAGTTTATTGATTATACAGAAGAAAATTATAAGGCTGAATTAGACCGGATCAGAGATAGATTTTTGCCATTGGTAAAAATTTGTAAAGAATATGGCACTGCCATGCGGATTGGTACCAATCACGGCTCTTTATCTGACAGAATTTTAAGTAAGTATGGTGATACCCCACTCGGAATGGTTGAATCAGCTTTAGAGTTCTTAAGAATCTGTGAAGATGAAAACTATTTCAATATAGTTATCTCTATGAAGTCTTCTAATCCGCAAGTAATGGTTGAAGCCTATCGCCTGCTAGTTCAAAGATTGAATGCTGAGCAATTGAAACCATATCCATTACATTTAGGGGTTACAGAAGCAGGTGAAGGCGAAGATGGTAGAATCAAATCTTCGATGGGTATTGGTACATTATTGGAAGATGGTTTGGGAGATACCGTTCGGGTGAGTCTGACAGAAGACCCTGAATTTGAAGCACCCGTTGCTAAGGCATTAGTTGATAGATATACATCCAGAAAAGAGAAAACGACATTTATTTCAGAAATCACTCATAATCCAATCAATCCATATCAGTACCAACGTAGAGAAACGATTGAAGTAGAGAATTTTGGAGGATTGAATGTACCAAGAGTAATTGCAGATTTTTCTGATATTTCGGTTGAAAAACACGAGGATTTAAAACCAATTGGCCATTTTTATTTACCATTGCCAGATAAATGGCGCATGAATGATATTGGTGCAGACTATATCTATAGTGGCAAAAAATCAATTCCTTTCATGTTACCTAATGGTTTGAAAGAAATTTTAGATGCACCGGTTTGGGATTTACATGAAGATAAGATTAATAAACTTCCATTATTTGATGCAAAAACGTTTGTTGAAGCAAGCAAACAGAATGACCTTCATCAATCAATCAATTTTGTAAAAATTAATCTTAATGATTTAGGCGCTGACTTTATTAATATTCTTCAACAATGCGCCAATGTTGTTTTAATTGCAGAAACTAATAATGAAGCTGCGATGCCAGAATTAAGAAAATTGTATTTCGATTTGCTTAATTCAAAGGTTAAAAATCCGGTGGTTCTCAAAAGAGATTATAGAAAGACTTCTGAAATTGATGGGCAATTATATGCTGCAACCGATTGCGGAGGGTTGCTGGTTGATGGTTTTGGTGATGGTATTATGTTATCGTTTGATAATCCGGCCATGGCCAATAGTACTTCGTTTGGGATTCTGCAGGCGGCTCGTACGCGCATGAGCAAAACAGAATATATCAGTTGCCCTTCATGTGGCAGAACTTTGTTTGATTTGCAGGAAACTACAGCCACGATTCGTAAAAATACCGATCACCTGAAAGGCGTCAAAATTGGTATCATGGGTTGTATTGTGAATGGCCCAGGTGAAATGGCAGATGCGGATTATGGGTATGTAGGCATAGGAAAAGATAAAATTGCTTTATATAGAGGCCAGAATGTAGTGAAGAAATCGGTACATGCCGATAATGCAGTGAATGAATTGATAGAACTAATTAAAGAAGATGGTCGTTGGTTAGAGCCAGAAGTTTTGGAAATGGAACTGATGAACGAGTGATAAATTAAAAGCGATGTTACAAAAACTCAAACACTTTCTTTCAATCGGGCCTGTTTTTGCATACTTTTTCAGAGTATTTCGTAAAGACAAAGAAGGAAAATACCCGCATAGTTTTAACCTGAAAATGATGCATGGAATCAATAAAATTTCAATCATCATGTTTTTGATTTGTGTGATTATTATGGTAACCCGATGCGCAACCAGATAAGATGCAATTATGGATATTGAGTCGTTCAGAGAATATTTTTTATCTAAGAAAGGCGTAAAGGAAGAACTCCCT
>CBIHRH010000429.1:0-4969 GCA_966212365.1 uncultured Emticicia sp.
ACTGCAATTTATTAGTCTGAGCAAAGTATTTACGAATAAGTTCGTTGGTTAGTTCAAAGTTTACATCGGCATAGCCAAACACATCATTGGTTTTAATAACCTTTCGGGCATCCAGAAACTCGGCATCAATACCTCTGTTTTTTAAGGTTTCTGTAATGATAGTGGTTGATAATCTCTCTCCGAAACTCACAATCAAGTCAAGCGTCCGCAAGGACAATTCTTTAATCAACGAAACACCTCTCAATAGGTCTTCTAGTTCATTGAATAAGCCCTTAACTTTGGCAATAGCTCCACTTTGATTTTTTACATCTATTAATCCTCTGACAGCATTGAAATGACGCTCTTCAACTGAGCGTAACTGTTCTGTATATTCAGGATCCGACTGAGATGCCATTTTACCAATTTCAATCAGGCGATTGGTTACTCCACCCATTGCCGAATATACGACAGCAATTTTACGACCTTCATCAAGGTTTTCTTTGATGATCTGAATTACCTGATTAATACTTTCTACTGTTCCTACAGAAGTACCCCCAAATTTTAAAACTTTCATTATTCTTAAGACATTGAGTGATTGAGAGAATGAGCGATTGAGTGATTACGAATAAAACTTATATTCAATCACCGATTCTTGTACAAATTAAAAAAATACCCCACTTCTGTTAGGAATGGGGTGAATATTAATGAAGTGTTTGCAAATATAATGATTTATATACGAATCCAAGATAATTAGCGATAAAATTGTGTTTTTCAAAGAATGATTAAAGCCACAAAATATCATTTAGAAGATTATCTAAATATTTAAGCGATAATATTTGAATATTTAAAAACTTTTATAGTAATTCGTACCTATAACAATTGTTCAATAAACTTATTTATCATTTCATGCAATGAATAATTTATTTAAAGCCTTAAACGACTCTACGCGCCGCGAGATTTTAGAGATGCTGAAAGACGGCGATATGACTGCAGGCGATATTGCTGAACGCTTCGATATGACTAAACCAAGTATTTCTCACCACCTTGACTTATTGAAACAAGCTGATTTGGTAGCTTCCGTAAAGAAAGGACAGTTTATTTACTATTCATTAAATATGACTGTAATGGACGAAATTCTTGCCTGGTTTATTCAATTCAAGCCCGCTCCGGCCGAAAAACCTCGAATCCGTCTGCAATTGAATCCTCGTACAATTAATGATTAAAAATCCTGGAATTTAAGTGCTGAAGTCATGAAACGCAGATTATTATTCGAAATGCTAATTATTGGCGTTGCATTAGCTCCATTTATTTACTTGTTTATCAGTTGGAATCCTGAAATGCTGGCAGGGCAAACCCGCGTCATTTTCCTGTATTGTGTGGCTACACTCCTTTTCTATTTCCTGCCATTATTAATGCAATACCTGGATAGCCAGAAACCCAATGCAGATTTTCTGATACGTAGTGATAAACGCATCAGGCTTATCTGGTCGTCTTATTTATCAGCGCTGGGTTTTATTCTGTTTTATTATATTTTGCATTATTCAGAGGGCGCGAGTATTCCTCCACGATATCTGGGAGTTGCGTTATCATTATTTTTATTTGCGAGTGGCAATTTCCAGTCTAATTTGCATCCGAGCAGTGCTTTTGCAGGCAATAACTGGTTTTCGAAAGGATTTCAGGAAAAAAGCTATCGGCAGTTGCAACGTTTTACTGCACGCTTGTTCTTTTGGGTGGGTATAGCTGGAACTATATTCTTTCTGGCTTTTACCGAAAGTCAACTGGTTTCCTGGGGCTTAATCTTCATTGGGGCTGTTATTTTTTATGGTATTGTTATTAGGCTAATCAGGAATATAGTGGCGAGTAGGTAGCTTCAAACAACTTTACGGTTTCAACAGCTTCTTTTACATCATGTACTCTTAAAATACTAGCACCATTCATCAAGGCAATCATATTCAAAGCCGTTGTCCCATTCAATGCCTCATTGGCAGTAATATTCAACGTTTTATAAATTATTGATTTTCTTGAAATACCCACCAGAAGAGGCAAATCTAAAACCTGAAAAGCTGAAAGATTCCTCATCATTTCAAAGCCTTGCTTAGGCCCTTTGGCAAAACCAAAGCCCGGGTCAATGATAATGTCTTTTACCCCTAATTGTCTCAATTCAAAAACCTTGCTTTGTAGTTCACTAATAACATCAGACGTTACATCATTATACTGATTAAGGCTTGTCATGGTTGCCGGGTTTCCACGGCTATGCATTAATATATAAGGTGCATCTAAATCTGCTACTGTCTGAAACATGTCTGCGTCCAGATTTCCACCTGCAATATCATTAATAATAGCAGCCCCGGCTTTTATAGCTTCCCGGGCCACATTACTACGAAATGTATCAATAGAGATAATTGTATCAGGAAAATGCTTGATGATAGCTTCGATAACAGGCAAAACTCTGTCATTTTCTTCATCAACGCTGATTTCTGCTGCATTTGGCCGGGTTGAATAGCCGCCGACATCTACAAAAGTTGCACCCTCATTCAGCATCTTGCCAGTGGTATCTATAATTGCCTGTGCATCTGGTTCATAGCGGCTTCCGGAAAAGAAAGAATCTGGTGTAATATTTAAGATTCCCATAACAGTTGGTCTGGATAAATCCAATAGTTTTCCGTTAGGACGCTTTATGTGAAAGGCTTTTGTACGCCTAAACTGCATTGACATTTGCTTATAGTGCCGAAGTTTTATAGTTTTGCAATAGTAGAAAATATTATCCAGAATTCCTTAAATTTATCCTTTTTTGGATGGCGTGCATGAACCAGACCGAGATTGAATACCGCAACATCATAAAAATTTGCCAGGACCTTTTCGAGAAAAAAAACAAAGATTATGGCACTTCCTGGCGGATACTCCGACTCCCAAGTATTACCGATCAGATTTTCATTAAAGCCCAACGTATCAGAACAATTCAGGATAATGGATTCAGTAGAGTAGATGAAGGAGAAGTACCTGAATTCATTGGTATTATCAATTATTGCGTCATGGCTTTGATTCAACAAAAGTTGATAGATGAAACTAAAATTGAGATTCCTTTTGATGAATTGCATGATTTGTATAATCAGGAAATTGGGGAGGTAATGGAGTTGCTCTTTAATAAAAACCATGATTACGGCGAGGCATGGCGCGATATGCGTGTATCTTCAATGACTGATATTATCCTGATGAAATTGTTCAGAATTAAGCAAATAGAAGATAACCAAGGTAAGACCATCGTTTCAGAAGGAATCAAGGCAGGGTATCAGGATATTATCAATTATGCGGTCTTCTGTTTAATTAAGCTTGGCCAGGCACAAAGTCAGCAATAAATTTTCGTTGTATTTAACAAGTGATTAACAAAAGGCTTTCCTATCAGAGATTATATTTGCCGGATTGTTACTCACACCGAAACTATACCTTATTCATTTATGAAACTCATCGCACAAATTGCACGCATCGTTGTAGGTGTTATATTCATTTTTTCCGGCTTTGTTAAAGTAGTTGACCCGGTTGGAACGGGTATCAAACTCGAAGAATATTTTGAGGTTTTCTCACAGGATATTCCTGCTTTGCAAGGCTTCTTTATGTTCTTTGCCCATAATTCATTGACCTTATCACTCATTTTCTGTGCTTTGGAAGTTATCTTAGGGGTAGCCACACTCTTATCCTACCGCATGAAAATCACCTCATGGCTTTTATTAGGCATTATCGTGTTTTTCACGTTTTTAACTTTCTATTCAGCCTATTTCAATAAGGTAACAGATTGCGGTTGTTTTGGAGATTTCCTGAAACTAAAGCCCTGGACATCATTTAACAAGGATATTTTCCTGACTGTCCTTATAATTGTCATATTCCTATTCAGAAATCAGTATAAAGACTCAAATCTGCATGGGGTAATGGCCGTTATAACCGTAATTTCGTTTGGTATTGGTATTTATGCTATCCGTTATTTACCTCCTATCGATTTCTTGCCTTATGCCATTGGCAAAAGTATTCCTGACCAGATGAAGCCGACAGGTGTGAAACCTATTTTTGAATACACATTCCTGAATAAAAAAACCGGTAGCGAAGAGAAATCAAGTGAGTTCCTGATGGATACCACCACTTATAGATACGTCTCATCAATAACCCTAAATGATGATAAGGTAAAACCTAAAATCACTGATTATTTTGTGAACGATTCACAAGGAAATGTTTATACTGATTCTACTTTTATTGGCAATAAGTTACTCTTTATATTCAAGAATATCAAAGATATAGAGAGCGATGAAGTGGCTGAGCTTAAAGCTTTAGCTAAGAGCGTAGAAGGAAGTAATATCCAACCGATTATACTGACTTCTGCTATTCAGAGCGAATTTGAGCAGTTTCGTCAGGCAAATGCCCTAACAATTCCTTATTTTACAGCGGATGCTACAGTTTTAAAAACTATGGCACGAACAAATCCATGCGTGATTTTGTTACAAAATGGAGTAGTGAAAGGAAAATGGGGGAATCTTAGAATACCTGATAAAGAAGATCTCGCTGATAAATTAAAATAAACACATATACTAATTTTCGAGCACGTTTAAATTTTGTTTTTCTGACCGAAAAGCATATATTTTTGAGTCAGACAAGGCGTATTTTGCAGATGTAGCCAGCAGCTACATCGAAAAAATACAACGCAGTATGACTCAAAAAGATAGCTTTGCAGGTCGAAATACAAACTTTAAACATGCTCTTATACGCCCAAACAGACAGAATGACTACGAATATTTTTTTAGTTGGTATGCCCTCTTCCGGTAAAAGCACTTTGGGGAGGCAGTTAGCCAAAAGTTTAGGATATGAATTTGTTGACTTAGACGCCCGGATTGAAATAGCAGAGGGCAAGAAGATTTCAGAGATATTTGCACTAAATGGAGAAGAATATTTTCGAAAAATCGAGAATCAACAGTTAAAAAAAATACAAAAAGACACACGTTCTGTG
>CBIHRH010000430.1:0-4958 GCA_966212365.1 uncultured Emticicia sp.
AATAATTAAACATGGTTGAATCCGAAAAGGGATTTTCAAATATTATTAAATATTAGCGGATAAAGCTATGGAAAAATCAAGGTACCGTTAAATAACTTTCCTTAGGTTCTAGCTATACCATCTTCTAATTTCATAGCGGATTAAATAAAAATCACTTTCAGGACTATCTAAATCAGGTAATACTAATACTTTTTATATCATCTTAACTTATCATTATTAACAAAAAAACTATGAAAATCGATGATTTGAGCGAAATGGCGGCAACCTTAGCCGCTATAAGTCTGGCAAGCGAGCGTTTGGTGACTATCGCTAAAACTATATTTCCGGTCTGGCTGGCCGACGAAAAAAAAACGGATGCTCAGGAAGTTGACCTGATAGCTGATAAAGCCAGACGGCTTACTGTATTAGGTATTGCTTTCGTTTCAGCCTGGTTTACGGCTGCAATGCTAACTGAAGAAACAGGTCTGATGAAGTTCGTCGGGGATATTAAGATCGGCAACGACCTTTATATAAATGCGGTGATTGTCGGTCTTTTAGGAAGTGGAGGCTCTTCTCTCTGGAATAATGTACTGGGATACACCAAAGCTGTCAAGGAAGTGCAGACACTAAGAAAAACCAATGAAAGTCTGACATTCAGCCGAAAAGCCAAAGAACAGGGCTTAACCACATTTGATAGTGGAAATGCTGTCAGGGTATCAATTAACGAAAAGTCCCTGGATCAGTTAACTACTTTATCGCAACCAGATTTTGATATTAATAACTCACGCTTAAAACGCGTTTAAATATACCAGCGACTATGAACGATATTGTAATTATTCTAATTGATTCATTCACAGGGCCTGTCTCTGTATCAATAACAGTTCCTAATTTTCCACAAGTAGTTGGCGGAGTTGTGTGGAAATATAATGCAGATAAAACACCGGATGGCAAAGCCGGCATATTTACAGCCAAAGCATCTGAGGTTCCATTAGGTGCACCAAGTGTAGTAGCCAATAAGTTTTTTCTGATAGAAGGTGCTGTACTTAATCATGGAGATAATCCTCCTACTCCCTATCAGGTAGTTGTATCAATCACTCAGAATGGAAAGATTCTTCACACCGAAGTTCCTTCTATTAATGGTTCCGGCAAAATTGGCTCTGAAGATGAGCCATTTCTATATCGATTTCAACTTAGAATCGCTTAACTACAATTCTTATGAAAAAGCAAACAACTTTATATTTCAGAAGGTTTATCTTAACCATTCTGTTGTTCTATTCGTTTATTACTCTGGCACAGGCCCAGAATCCGGAAGAACTTGCCAATGCTATAAGCTACGGCATCCCGGTATCGCCTGCATTTGAATTACTTCCCGGCAAGCCTTCTGAGGTATCAAACATTCTTACACCAAAAGATGTGTTTTCAACCGTTCCAACTTTTGTAAGTAATGGCAAAATAAAAACCGGTATGTCAGCCAATATCAGACCAGTAAGTTTATTCTTAAAATCTTCCTTACAGCAGTATCAACAAAAGAGCTGGTTGGGGAAAGCCATCTGGCGTACAGTTTTAGCCATAGGTACTGCATCAGATCCTGATAATAATGATGATGCTTTTCTGAGCACCGGTTTGCGTATTCCTCTTGTTGATAAAGGTGACCCAAGAGCGGATTCATGCTATGCTAGTAGATTATCTGAGGTGTATGCAAATGCATTGGGTGCACTGGTACAACCCGGTTTTGAAGATGAGATTAGTGTTGCGAGAAAAAAAATTGCGTCTGCCGCTGCCGAGAAAGAAAGGCAAAAGTTAAGTAAAGAGGCCTGGAAGAAACCCAAGGTAGATTTAGGACTGGCTTATATGCTACGAGCAAAAAACAGCAGTTATAGGCCTGATGATCTGAAAGGGAACCGATGGGGAGGATGGGCTGCAGCAGCATTTGGATTAGGCAAAATAACCCAAATTAATATATCAGGCAAAGCAACAAAGATTACTCAGGTAGAAAATAATGATAGTGAAACTGGCCGTTATGTTTTGGGAAGCCGGGCGCGCTTTTTTATTTGCGATAAGTTTGCCTTATCTGCAGAAGCCGCACAATTATGGTCAGCTTATTCAAAAAACACAAGTCTGAACGAATCATGGACACATTTTGCCATAATTGCCGAAGCAAATGTTCCAGTTCTAGGAGGATGGTTAACACTAGCCTATGGTGGCGACTCTAAACATCGTACTGCTACTGATAGTAAATTTTCGTTTAGTTATGCAGTCTCTACTGACCGGATTATGAAAAAGAACTGATTTAGTTAATCGGCACATCAGGTCTTTGTCTACTATTTAGTGTACAAATCTATCCGTTTTCAGTACTTTTAACATCCAGTTATTGTCTATTGTTATCAGGGCAATAACTGGATGTTGCTTCTTACTTCACTTTTTTAACCAGTTTCTGCCTAACAAAATAAAACAGTAAGTAAGCAAAATCTTAAATAGATAACTCCTGCAACATCGCTTGCGGAATGGCACTTTAAGAGATAATAAAAAAATGAGGGAATAATGAAACGTCAGAAAAAACTCAGTTTCCCTTCATATTTTTTACACGTGGCCATGCCTATGCAAAGCGACAAAATTCCCTTAGTAGTTTTACCCGGAATCTGAATTTTCTAAGCAAAAATATAAGTAATAATTGATTCTAGCTTTTGCTGGAACATAAAATACCTATCGGACGTTTTTCTTTACAAACGGAATAAAAATCTTACTGCTATATGAATCCGGATCTTTTTTCTCCATTAATAATAAGAGGTATCACCCTAAAAAATAGAATTGTTGTTTCTCCTATGTGTCAATATTCAAGCGAAGACGGTTTCGCTAATGATTGGCATCTGGTGCACCTAGGTAGCCGTGCGGTTGGGGGTGCAGCTTTGATAATGACCGAAGCAACGGCAGTATCACCCGAAGGTCGTATTTCTCCTGATGATTTAGGTATCTGGAAAGATGAACATATTCCATTCCTCAAACGAACAACTGATTTTATTCATCAGCATGGTGCTGTAGCAGGGGTTCAGCTGGCACACGCTGGCCATAAAGCCAGTACGCAAAGTCCCTGGAAAGGTGGCAAGTTTATTCCTGTTCAGGAAGGTGGCTGGCAGAATTTCTCTTCTAGTGAGATTTTGATGGGCGATGGCAAAAGCAAAGCAGAAGCCTTGACACTTGAAGGTATTCAGCAGGTAATCGATGATTTTAAGTCGGCTACGCGTCGGGCATTGGAAGCAGGCTTTAAAGTGATAGAAATACATGCAGCGCATGGTTACCTGATTCATGAATTTCTCTCTCCGTTAACCAATAAAAGAACTGATGAATATGGCGGCAGTTTTGAGAATCGTATCAGACTTTTGCTGACTTTGGTGGATGAGGTGCGTGGTATTTTACCAGAAGATTATCCCCTTTTCGTTCGTATTTCGTCTTCTGACTGGGAAGGAAATGGATGGACACTTGATGATTCTGTTCAATTAGCCGCTATTCTCAAAGATAAAGGCGTTGACCTGATTGATTGCTCTTCGGGTGGTTTAACTGCTCCGGCTAATATTCTGGTTGGCCTTGGATACCAGGTACCATTTGCTGAAACCATCAAGGCCAAAACAGGTATCAGAACCGGAGCTGTTGGCTTAATTATTACGCCAGAACAAGCCGATGAAATCATTACATCCGGCAAGGCAGATTTAGTATTTTTAGCAAGAGAATTGCTTCGTGACCCCTATTTCCCACTACGCGCAGCTACAGAATTGGAACAGGAAACAGAATGGCCTTTGCAGTATATGAGGGCGAAAAGGGTTAAGAGATAATGATTCATTGTTAATTCACTTGTAGGGGTTCAAAATTTTAAACCCCTGCTTTTTTGAACCCATTTTCAACTATTACCGGAAGCAAGCCATTGCCCAGCAGATGCACACTCATCCCTAAAAAGCTACATTCATTCCTTTGAATTGTCTGCTCTTCTTATTTTCTTTGATATACCAGAACTCACCTCCTACCTTTGCCACTTCTTAAACGTGTATGTATGGCTAATTTATTAACATCTAAGCAAAAGTGGCAACTAGCCTTTCGCTTATTGATATTTTACTCTCCGGTTTTGTTTTATGTAAATATGCCTAATACCGAAAAAAGCCATGTATTTTCACCTCTATTTCTGGGTATAGCTCTCGCATTTCTTTCGTTAACTATGCTCATGTATTTCATCTGGATTACCTTCACCGACTGGATTCAGTACCAGATTGGTATCTGGTGGGGCAAAGATTTTCTGATGAAATTCAGTATCATGGCATTATTGGTTTCGATAGTGATTGCCCTTGGTTTATCTATTGCTTATACTTTTACGCTAAGGTCTACTATTAAAGGCATATTGAATATAGTTTTCCCGTTGTGGCCTTCATTAATTCCTCAAAAAAGACCTAACGAGTTTTCTGCCGATATGTGGTCTTATATTACCCGGTTCAATCAGGGCTTCACCGTGGTAATTATGTTCTCAGCTTTTTATCTTACACTCAATTTCAGGGCCTATCAACAGTTAAAAGATGTACAGATAAAAAGTGAACAATTAGAAAAGGAGGCCGTATTGGCACAGTTTGCTGCTCTGAAGAGTCAGGTAAACCCGCATTTTTTGTTTAATAGCCTGAGCATTCTTAATTCGCTGATTTACGAAGATGTCAACCTCTCGGCCAGATTTGTGCAACAACTATCCAAAGCCTATAGATACATTCTGGAGCAGCGCGATCAGGAGCTTATCTCACTCAAAACAGAGTTAGATTTTATTGAGTCTTATACCTTTCTGCTCAAAATACGTTTCGAAAACAAATTTGACGTGCGTATCAATATACCCGATGAAGTCAGGAATAATTACCAGATTACCCCGCTGGCTTTACAAATGCTGGTCGAAAATGCGGTGAAACACAACCGGATGTCGGTCAGTGAACCACTTCTGATAAATATTTCTTATG